>JANNXV010000046.1:0-13433 GCA_031409815.1 Bacteroidota bacterium | reverse complement strand
CGCCGCCGTCGCCCGTTCCACTTCGCTCGCCTCGAAGCCGCTGCACGCAATTGAACAGTAAAGGCGCCTTCTTACTGCCAACTGGATCCTCCCGTTCATGACAAAGCCGTTTTATATCACGACAGCGATTAAAGTTTTAAGCATCATAACTAAAAAAGGAACAATAGCTTTTTCAAAATATCAAACATTGTGTATGTTGTTTTTTTTCGCACCTGCACTAATTGCTTATTTCTATTCAATTTATAAAAACCCTGTATTTCAATATTCCATTTTGTTATTCAGCTTTCCCTATTTGTTGTTCTTTGTTTTTTCTTTTCTTCCAAAGTTTGAATGGAAACCATTGACTCTTTCATTGTGGGCACTGTTGTTATGTACCGGTATTTACAGTACCGTTATTGCAGAAAAATATTACAGCACACAACACTTTGGAGTGTTTAAAGACTTAGTGGAGAAAACCATTGAACACGATGAAAAAATCGGATTGCAAAATATCACACACACCGTAAATGTGATCACTCCTTATTACATCAATTACTATTCCAAAAAACTAAACCAGCAAAGTGATTTTTTGCAATACAGTTGCTCGCAACCGGGAGAATTGAATCAGTTGGACAGCATTGTTCAGCAAAGTAACACGCCTTATTTTTTACATGCATGGTCAAATACCAATGACCCTGCTGAAGTGGAACAAATCATCGCAAAAAAATATCCGGTCATTATTGAGCACAACAATTATTTTAATTCAGGAATTACTTTGTATGCAATAGAATCGTTAAAGTTAAAAGGGCAATTGATTCAACCACTGTTTGAGTTGAATCATGATTTTGAGACATTGACTTGGGAGAACGATAGTTTTTTCCGAACCCAAACTATTGTACGTGAGGGAAAATATGCAGGGCATTTTGTTAAGGATCAGGAATACAGTCCGACTTTTAATTCAACATTGAACGATTTACATTTTAAAAAAGGATGCATTGTTCAGTTAAGTGTCTGGATCAATACGCCACAAATTCCATTGGATGCAAATATTGTGTTGAGTATTGACGATAAAGACAAGAATGTGTTGTGGCGCGGAGCCAATGCAAAAGATTTTATCACACAACCAAATACATGGCAGCGATTATATCTCGCATATAAAATCAACGAAGATTTTAAAGGCACTGAAACCTTGAAAGTGTATTTGTGGAACTCTGGAAAAGCAGATTTTTATTTTGATGATCTGCAAATAAAAGTGATGCCCTAAACAGCTTCTGGAGCAATTGGAGGTTGTTCCGCTTCAGGAAGTTCCTCTGCCTTTGATTGATTTGGAGTTGAAATTTTTAATTGGAATCGGGTATTTAATTCGATCGCAAACTCACCGGCAATTAAAATATTCCTGATGCCTTCATTTTCCAACATGGTAATGGAAAGATCGGTGGCAATTTCTGACTCGCTAATACGGTTGTTTACTCTGCCATTTAAAAATTCAATCCTGAATTTATATCCTGCTTTGCGGATGCCAACCTTTTCAAAATCACCTTTATCAAGGCTCAACACTTGCTCGCCCTGAAGCGATTTTTTTAATAGTATTCTGATAACTGGTAAATAACGGTTCCAGATGGGGGCATACTTCCTATATTCCATATTTTTTAATGTGAGGATTTGGGGATTTGAGTTTTAGGGATGCAATTTTGACCTATAAATTAACCACAATAGTATTAAAGTTTAAGGAGAAAACCTGTTTCTTCGATCAAAAACCTATTTTATTCAACCACCATTTTTTGGACTTTACTTGTTCCTTCCTTATTAATTATCCAGTAAAAATAAACTCCGGTACTCCATTTACTCACATCCAAATTAAGTTGACCGGTTGTGCTATTAAGCGACATCACAAAAATTTGGTGCAACAACGCATCCCGAATTTCTAATTTTGAAGGTGCTAATCCTTTTTGCAAATTATATTGAATTGTAACAGCTTCGTTGGATGGATTAGGTATTGGCTGACTGATAAAAATTGAGTTGTCAGACGCATCGTTTAAGCCTGTAGCACCTAAAATACTGATTTGCAAATCATCGAAGAAAAAACCATCATATTCTGCAAAACCATCCGCTGTTAATTCAAATTTAAGGCGGATATTTTGTCCGATGTAATCATCTAAATTAATTTCTTCACGCACCCAAGGCGTATGAAAGCCATCGTAAACCGGCTGGCCTTGTATATTTCCATTCGCACTCGGATGTGTATATTTTCCACAAAGTGGTATCCAACTCAAGCCATTGTTAGTTGAGATCAATAATTGTGCATAATCGTAGATGTTTTCAATCTCCCATCGGGTATAAAAAGTAAGCACCGCATGTAATGCATTTGACAAACTTACTTGGAAGGCAAGTGTAATCGAATTGGTACCCGGAAACGAAACATTTTGTGGTGAGTCGGATATACTGCTGCTGGCAGAAAAATACTGACTGTTATCTGTGCCCCACTGAGAACCCACGACAGACCAATTATTTAAATTATTTCCATTGTCGCTAATAAGTATAGTTGGTGTACCAAAGTACTTCGTTATTGTATCAGAATAAACATAATACAAACCATTGAAAACTCTAATCACATATTTGATCTCATCACCAATTGCAATGCCTGGATTTAATACATAAGAAATAGAATCGCTCACAACTTGCATGGTGGAAAGGTTAGCAACAACCGTAGCTGCACCAAGGCTTGCAAAAGATGTATTTGCATCTATTAGATCTACGGTAAAAGTTCCGGAGGTATCCAGTCCTAATGCTTGCAAATTAAATTTCACATACCCACTGGCGCTTGGCATAAATGGTGAAGAAAGATCTTCTGCAGTCGCATATTTACCAGCCAAACGTGCAAGCGTTAAGTTTGAGTACACATTCTCTTTACAAAGCCTAATAATTTCTGAACTTGGTGGCCAGAATCCAAACATAGGCTCACCCACTTCAGGTGTCATAGCAAACACCTTTGGTTTTGCAATTTGATCTCCATACATCCAATCGTCTGAGTTACCGTTAACCATGTAATTTACAGTTTGATTGGCAGTACCAAACCTATAACCATTGTATCGAGTAAGCAATTCGCCATAATTGCTCAGCAGGGATGAGTCTGGAGTATAAATATTGCTTTCAAAGCCCCATGGATAAATAAGTAAGTTGCTATAAGTATGATAATTAAAAGCCAACTTAAATTGGTGAGCAATTGCAAAATCTCGCATCAATTGGGTTTCGGGCTCACTAAAGTCTGCAGTTCCACGATACGTGTTATCAGAAGTAAAAGGTGATGATCCATTATCATCGTATCCCCAGTTGTAACCATAGTTACGATTAAGATCTACCCCAAACGTACCATCCAGGTTATCGCGCTTATTTTTCCTCCACAATCCTCCTCCAGCCGGATCGGTGGTTTCATTTTCGATGTAGCCATCAGGATTTACACAAGGCACAAAAAACATTTCGGTATTGTCTACCAATGCCTGAATATCTGGATTGGAATAATTTTCTAACAGATAATACATATAAAAAATCATTTGCGACATACCGCCCGGTTCGCGTGCATGATGAACTGCCGAATATAAAACCTTAGGTTCCGCCTCATTTACATTAGGATTATCAGAAATCTTAACATAATAAATGTCTCGTCCTTCAATGGTTGTTGCAGTACCAATGGGTTGCTTCATTGTAATAAGATTCGGATACTGAGCCACCATGCTATCCAACATAGCTTTCATTTCTTCATACGTAAAATAGCCGGCATAACTACCTAGCGAAAAATGAGATGGCACCGCATAATCAGGAGGATTAACACCGCAGCCAGCAGTGTTAACTTGTGATACCTTTTGATTTGTTTGGTCTTTATTTTGGTCGCGATAATACTGCTTAACATCAGCAATTATGATTTCAGTTTTAAAACCAGCCAATTTTATTTGCTCGATTTCCTTAACACTAAAATCAGATGTAAACGAATACCCTTGCCTATACTCTCCCTCTGTGATATCAATTCCCAATTTCGATAGTTCAGTAATAGCATGACCTTCCAAAATAATTTTTACTCGGCTATAATCAAAATTTTGCCCAAAACTATTTACTGCAATTAATAAATAAGAAACTGATATTAATAACCTTCTAAACATAATTCACAAATTTGGTGTTTAACAAAAGTAGAGAAACATAATGCTATTCAAGAAAAATATTGCAGGAATAATCTTCTACGAAACTCTATTTACCAATTTATGACTTAGGATCCCCTGAAGAAGCCGCAAAAAAACAACACTAGAAAAACAGCGAGAAAAATTGATTGACCTTTTTTAAAAACGGGTTTTGATTCCTGTAACATGACAATCGCTGAAGCATAATTTCCTGAGACAACCTATAAAGTTTCTTTTTGTTTTCTGTAGAAGAATAGGAATCAGACTGTTCGCTTATTTTTTTTTCCATTAATTGCTTATAACGTAAACTATGTAGAGCCCAAATTACACTCAACCTTCAAAAAAATTAAGTAAAAATTGCATTAAACATTACATTTCTGCATTGTTTGGATAAATAGCTGAGTAAAACTAATATTTACTAGCACTAATCGCTTTACTAAAAAGTAGTAGTGGATAATTTGAAGGTTAAAATAACCTTACTTTTGCAGTAATAATTACAACAAAAATGTTAGCAATAATTCTGTTTCTCGAAAGCATTGGTGGTGGCGAATTAATGGTCATTATGCTTTTTATTTTAATGTTTTTCGGGTCCAAAAAAATTCCAGACCTTGCACGTGGGCTTGGTAAGGGCATGCGCGAAATGAAAGATGCAATGAATGGAGTGCAAAGTGAAATCCGCCAAAGCATGAATGAAGTAGAAAATACTACCAAAGAAGAATCAAAAAAAGTAGCTGATATTATTCAGTCAACTGAAAAAGCTAACCATCTCACAAAAGACGAACAATAAAATCTTCTATTTTTCAATTGTTTTATCTTTCACTTTTCTGATTATTAGCTAGAAAAAATCAAACATGTTAACTCAACGACAGCTTTTCTTAAAACATGTTGCTCAGACAAGCGAAACTCCTTTGATGCTTGAAATTGTGAAAGCCGAAGGAGTTACTTTAACAGATATAAACGGCAAAAAATACATTGATCTTATTGCAGGCATTAGTGTAAGTAATATTGGGCATTGTCATCCTGAAGTAGTAAAAGCTGTTAAAGAACAAGCTGAAAAATACATGCACTTGATGGTGTATGGAGAATATATTCAATCGCCACAAGTAAAACTAGCAACACTACTTGCTACAATAGTACCCGAACACGACAGTTGTTTTTTTGTAAACTCAGGCACCGAAGCAATTGAAGGTTCATTAAAACTTGCACGAAGATTTACCGGGCGAAAAAAAATTATTGCTTTTCGCAATGCTTATCATGGAACCACCATGGGCGCATTAAGTTTAATGGACAATGAATATTTTACCAAAGGTTATCACCCATTATTACCTGGTGTTGAATTTTTAAATTTTAATGACTTCGATGATTTAAATAAAATCGACACTTCAACTGCATGTGTGGTAGTTGAATTTATTCGTGGTGAAGTGGGAGGCGAAGTTGCCAGCTTTGACTTTGCAAAAAAACTCCGCGAACGATGCAACAAAACCGGAGCCTTACTAATAGCCGATGAAATACAAACAGGTTTCGGTCGCACCGGAAAACTCTTTAGCTTCATGCACTATTCATTGCAACCTGATATTATTGCAATAGCAAAAGCAATGGGAGGAGGAATGCCAATTGGCGCCTTTATGGCTTCGAAAAATCTGATGCAAAGTTTTGCAAATCCGGCTTTAGGCCATTTAACAACATTTGGTGGTCATCCGGTAAGTTGTGCCGCCAGCTATGCTTCATTGCAAATCATTTTGCAAATGGATTTGGAAAGAGAAGTGGCAATGAAAGAAAAGTTAATTCGCTCCGCATTGGTTCACCCATTGATAAAAAGCATAGATGGAAAAGGATTGCTTCTGGCCATTGATTTTGGAAACGAAAACATCAATCAAATGATTATTCAGAAGTGTCTTGCCAAAGGCATAATCACAGATTGGTTTCTGTTTGCGCCCCACAAAATGCGAATCGCACCTCCATTAAACATTAAAGAACAGGAGCTGAGCGATGCGTGTAAAATAATAGTACAATGTGCCGATGAATGTAACGCTGGCATGAAGTAATGAAAAGAACAAATATTTTTACTATCTAAATTTTATATAAACATGAATGTACTAATTGTTGAAGATGAACGCAGCCTTTCACATGAAATCGAAATTTATTTAACTAAGCAGAACTTCAATTGCGATGTTGCCTTTTCAGGTAAAAGCGCAGCTGATAAAATTCATACTAATTCCTATGATTTTATCTTGTTAGATTTAGGATTGCCTGATATTGACGGTTTGGATTTACTTAAAGAAGCAAAAAAAGCCAATTCAGAAGCATCATTTATTATACTTACGGCACGCGGAGAAGTGGAAGACAAAATCACCGGGCTTGATTTGGGTGCTGATGATTATATATCGAAGCCATTTGCCCTGGCTGAATTGCATTCAAGAATGCAGGCTATATTAAGGCGCAAACACGGCTTAAAAAACAACACCATGACGATTCATGATTTTGTTATGGATATTCAAAATCGCACCGTTACTTGTAATGGTAATTCAATCAATTTAACAAAAAAGGAATTTGATTTATTGCATTATTTAGGTTTACACAAAAACCGAGTCCTTACACGTATGCAACTTACCGAACATATATGGGGTGATGTTTTAGAAGATGATTATGAATCAAATTATATTGATGTGCATGTAAAAAACCTTCGTAAGAAACTTGCCGCACAAGGATCTATCGACTGGTTTGAAACTGTACGAGGTATTGGATATCGCATGAATGCGTAAATAAAATCATGGTTTAAACTTCGAGGTTTAATGTTGCTTTCTTGCGACAAACTTTGAACTTTAGACTTAAAACTTTGAACATAATTGAGATTACAGATAAAATTTGCCATTTACAATGCTTTATCAAAGGCTTTAATAATTGCAGCATTTGGTGCAGCATTGCCCATTGTAGTCGAAAAAGTGGTAAACGACCATATTGACAAACGATTGATTGCACGCAGCGAACGTGTGATGAAAATCATTCATCGTGGAGGCATTAATGATATCATTGCAGAACAGGATTGCAGTTTCGAAAGCTATAACATTTTAAAAGAAGAGTTTGTAGCCATTCGACCTATACTTAGCACTGAAAAACCACATCTTCCTCAGGTTATTAAAAATGAAAGGTGGAATATTGAAGGTGAAAACATGAATCATCGCATCATTCGTAAACCATTCATTTACGACAACCAATTGTATGAACTTAATATTGGCGAAGGATTAAGTACAGTGGAACAATTAAAATCCACAATCAGCAAGTTTTCATTATGGATGATGATTGGAGTGGTGCTCTTGAGCATATTTATTGACTTAGGGTTTGTAAGAATCTTGCTTCGCCCGTTCAATAATATTATAAGAAGCAAACTCCAATCTACTATTTCCCCTACTTCCTTTAACTTTAATCCTGTGCTTAGCAGCACCTACGAATTTAATCAGCTCGACCGAAGCATCAATGAGATGATGCAAAAAATTCGTGACGCTTTTTTAATTGAAAAGGAATTTATTTCTAATGTTTCTCATGAATTGCAAACACCCATTTCCATTTTACAAAACAGATTAGAAAACATTATTGTAGATGGAAAAACTTCTGAAGAAGTAGAGATTAAGTTGATCGAATCGCAGAAAACATTAAGCAGGATGAGTAAAATAATTAAAGCACTCCTGTTGATTTCGAAAATCGAAAATGATCAATATTTAAAAAACGAGTCAGTGAAAATTATTGAATTGCTCGATGAAGTATTAGAGGAAATTGAAGAAAGATTGCAACAAAGAAATATCGTGTTGGTTAAACAATTTTATTCCGATTTGCAATATGTTCCTTGTAATCGCACGTTATTGTTCACCTTACTTTTCAATATTGTTAACAATGCCATCAAATACAATGTGGATGGAGGTAGCATTATAATCACTACACAGAAAAACGAAAATAATTTCACCATCGAGATCAAGGACACAGGTATTGGAATTGAATCTTCACAGATTAAAAATATTTTTGATCGGTTTAAACGTTTAAACCAAAGTACTGCTGAAGGCTATGGATTAGGTTTGCCAATTGTAAAAACAATTGCAGCATTTCATCATATTGAAATTAAAGTAGAGTCTGTTGTTAATGAAGGCACAATATTCAAACTAATATTTTTTCAACATTAGATTGCCATTCAAAATTTTGTTTAACAAAATCATAAGCCTTATCTGCCATTTGACTTGCTTGTGCCGGATTGTTGATAAGGAATAAAATATGTTCTGCATATTGATCGGGATGCTCCGCAACACACACACAATCAAAAGGTGCTCCAATTGCATTATTGGCAAGTTTAGATATTACACAAGGAATTTTCATTGCCATCGCCTGCAATATTTTATTTTGCAATCCAATACTAATCAGCATGGGCGCAATCATAATCTGTGATGCAGCAAAAACATTACGTATATCATCAACCCAACCACTTACAATTATTTTATTAGTCTCTAGTCTTTTCACCTGTTTGGTTGGCCTTGCACCTGCAATTAAAAAAGTAATGGCTGAATTTTGCTGATGCACAATTGGCATTATCCTTTTAGCCGCATAAATAGCTGCTTCTATATTGGGTGGATAAGCCATATGTCCGACAAAAAGAAGATGATACTTTTTCTCAGCAGTTTGAGGAAAGTAATAGTCAAACTCAACACCATTTGGAATTACATTAATAGATTCGCGTTTTGGATGATTAATAAATTCGCGATCCTGAGTAGAAATGATGAGGTGTTGAGCAAATCTGTCAAACACCAGCGCTTCATACTTTCTTAAGCGTTGCTCTTCCAATTTTAATGGCAAACGTTTCCACCAAACGCTGTGATCCGCTAAGCGTTCAATTCCTTTCGAAAAAGCATCCATGTAATCTAAAATACCGTTTGCGGGAAGCACATCGGCATATTCAGCCATTCGAATCAGATGGCAAAAAACTTTATCGGGTTGATGTGTATTTACAAATTCAACCAATTTCTTTTTAACGCTATTATTGGTAAAATAAGCAACCTGAAAAGGGAGATGACCAATAACCCCATTTAACATTTGTTTTACTGATTGGAAGGTACTTATTTCTTCAACATGAATAGCTTTACAAAACGGAAACAACTGATTCATATCCATTGAATCAGGCACTTTATCATTAACTGCAAAAAGATAAATATCGTGCTTCTGACTAAGGTGTTTAATAAAATAGTAAGCTCTTAATTTGTCGCCCTTTTCGAGAGGATAAGGAAAACGAGATGTAAGAAAAAGTAATTTCATTGGCCAGGATTACTCGAATCCGTCTGCTGATGCATTAATTACAATTTTTGTGAGCGATTCGTTAACAGCTATGGCTTTGAAATCACCACCATTGTCACTAATCAAAAATACTCTTTCTGTATTACGGGCGTGTTCCTCTAATTCTCCAAAAGCAGGTATCAATTGTAACCGACCACTTCCGCCCTTAGGTTTATCTCCAATAAAAACTTTAACGGGTTTTGGAGCCTTATTATAAATGGTAAATTTTATTTGATTGGCTGCATCAGCTTTAGCACGGGCTGTTAAAACACTGTCTCTTTTTGAAGGGTTCTTAGAAGAATGCTCAATGCTACGATCTAATACAATATGGCGCTCTTTGCAGTATGCCTCTAAACCGGCAAGATTTGCTACTCCATTAACCATTACCTTATTTCGGATATAAGAATCTAATAAGGTAAGTATATCAATCTTGGGATAAAGACATGCATAGCGTGCAGAATGATAAGGAAAAGTACCGCTGAATTTAATGGTATCCCTTTCGTAACGGAAAATAAGTAACGCCTGAAGTTTATTATCCAACGATCGTAAGGAATAAATACTAACACTGTCTTTACTTTTTGTTTGACAAATAAACTGGACAACATTATTATTATAAACGGTGTCATTCTTTAATGAAACATTGAATTTTTCCTGTGCAAATACATTTGTTATGGAAAATAAAATGATTGCACAACCATTTAATATTATTAAACTTTTTTTCATAATTATTCTGACTTTTGGATAGTACCGCTGCCGGTTATTTCTGATTTAATACGAGGAATTCCTTTGTAACGTATGTTTCCGCTACCTGTTATTTCTGACTTTAATGATTCTGTTGCAAATACATCAGCATCACCAGAACCTGTAATACTAATTTTGATTTCGGCACTCTCCATCTCAAAGGCATGAAAATCTCCGGAGCCATTAATAGCTATTTTTTGTTGGGCATTTTTCCCCTTCAAGGTAATATTTCCTGATCCATTAATTGTTGAATTTGCAGCATTTATATTACCATCAAGTTGAATACTTCCTGAACCATTAATATTCAAATTCATTTTTTCTTCCTTTATAGTATTCAAGCCAGCTATATCCCCTGATCCATTTACTGTAACTCCGCTTAATACCGGTAATGAAATAACAATCTGTATTGGTTTCTCTGTACTAAGGTTTCTGTTTGATGTTATCTCAAACTGATCACCATTAGTTTTAGTTTTAATTGCTTCCAATATGTTTTGTTGAGCTACGATTATGCAAGTAAAGCTATCCGCTTCAATAAAAGTAAGTTTGGCCGGAATCGATAGTTCAATTTCATCGGCATCTCTAATATCTCTTCTTTCAGTAATGTAAGCGCCATCTCCATGCACAGTTCTTCTGCAACTATTCAGAGAAATTAAGACTATAAAAAAGCAAAGTGGGGCTAAAAAATTTTTCATGGAGTAAATTAAATCTCCGCGAATATAAGGAAGAACTAAAAAGGCTGGTATGTTCTATTCGGCTAATTCACTATTAAACCATAATTGCATTTTGCTCCGGTCGCATATGCTTAAACTATTTGATGCATCAATAGTACTCTTCAACAAACCAATCATATCAAACATGGTTCCGGTTTGCATTACCCGGCTGCTACTGTGGCATCCGCTATGACTCGAGCAGTTTGATATGATTATTCTGCGTTGTGCTGTAGTTAGTTTAGCAGGATTATTCTGTGCTTCTACAGAGGCGTAACTGTCCTCCGACTCCTTTGAACAAGAATACAAAACTGATGCAATCGCAAAAATTAATAATGTGAGTAAGTTTGTTTTCATAGTTTCAATTTTAGGGTTTTTGAAATTATTTTTGTTGTTTTGGTAATTCAAATGTACATTAAGTTTGGGTGATTATGACAATGTTGACTTGTTTTTGACAAACATCTGACGAAGGGAGTTTTGAGTTCTGAATTTTAAGTTATGAGTTTTAGGTTTGTGATGCACCCTTTAAATTGTGTTTATAACAAAACAGGACTTCCAAACACAAATAGTGTAACACTAACAGCTGCAAGAAGAATATGAACGATTTTAAACACAAAACTCCCATTCAATTGCGGTTTAAAGATGGCGATGTGATGGGCCACGTAAATAACGCAAACCATTTTACCTATTTCGAATTAGCCCGAGTGCATTATTTTAGGGATGTGGTAGGAAATAATGTTAACTGGAACCGTGACGGAATAATCATTGCAAAAATGATTATTGAATATAAAAAGCCATTATTACTCACCGATGAGGTGTATGCCTATACCCGTTGCATAAAGCTAGGAACTAAAAGTTTTGATCTGGATTATGTTCTGATAGCAAAAAAAGCAGACGAAGAATTAACGATTGCTACCGGGTTTTCAACCTTGGTTTGCTTCAACTATGAAACCAATCAAACTATGATGATACCGGATACATGGAGAAAAAAAATGCAGGAATTTGATGTTGTCCCCTAAACTTATTTACTCAGTTCCTTAGCTCTTTTTTCGGCAGCCAATATTCCTTTTTCAATGGAAGCACCCAAATTATTTTCTTCAAAAACTTTTAAAGCGGCTTCAGTGGTTCCCCCTTTTGAAGCAACAATTTTTATCAACTCATCCAATGATTTGGTGGCATTGTTTACCAGATGATAAGCCCCAATCATGGTTTGCTTAACCAGCATGGTGCTGGTGGCTTCTTCAAAACCCATTTGTTTGCCCACATCAACCATGTGCTTGAGAAAATAATAAAAATAAGCCGGTCCGCTTCCGCTTAATGCGGTTACTGCATCCAGTAAATCTTCGCGTTCGAGGTAAACAATTCTTCCGGCAGAAGAGAGCAATGATTCAGCCTTACGTATTAAACTAAAATCCATGGATGGATGGTTGGTGTATGCAGTCATTCCCAAACCCAATTCAGCCGGAGAATTGGTCATTGCACGAACGATGTTGGTATGATCCAAATCCTTTTCTATGGTTGCCATTCTTATGCCTGCCATAATTGACAACACTACATTGTTCGGTTTGATAACCGATTTTAAAGCCGGAACAATGGATGGATAATCCTGCGGCTTAACGGACAGCAATACAATATCGCTGGTTGCCACCTCGTCTGTCAGGCTAGCAATCACACGACCAATGTTGAGCGTTTCCAAAGTATGTTTCCGCTCTTCACTTTTTGCTACCAGCAACAAATCGTTGCGCTGCACAATTTCATATTTAATAAACGAACGTGCAAACGCAAGTCCCATGTTTCCGCATCCTACAATTGTAATTTTCATTTTTGGTATAACTTTTGGCAAAGAAAGACTAAATTCAGAATGATCATCCTTAATATTTATAGATTTACACCTTTGATATATTTAACTAAATAATTATATATAAACATGCGATATTCTTCACAAATTATTTTAATGTGCTTTGCTTCTAGTTTGAAAGCTCAGGTAAAACAAACAAATTTTCCTGGTGTGAATAAGAATAATGTTTATTCAATCACGCGATTTCAAAACACAGTGTTTGTCGGAGGAGCATTCGACACGATTGGCAATGTTGCCAGAAATCATTTGGCTGCTGTTGATGCAAACACAGGTGCAGTATTAAGTTGGAATCCTAATGCTGATGGTGAAATAAAAAAAATGCTTGTAGCCTCTAATAAACTGATAGTAGCAGGGGAGTTCTACAATATATCAGGAGCTTTAAGGGAACATATTGCAGTCTATGATTTACCATCGTTGAACTTGTTATCTTCAAATATTACTAATACTGGGAGTTATATTGAAGCATTGTGCGTAGAAGGCAATTTTGTTTATTATAACGCATCTTTTTTTAACAGCTTTTATACAAATGGAGTAGCAAGATTTGATATTAATACTTTACAAACAGACAATAGCTGGAGTATTGATTCTGTTGATGGTCCAGGGCAACTAGTTGTAGTCGCGTTTTTAATAAACTATTTTTTTGTTGTGGGGCATTTTGATTAAGTAAAT
>JANNXV010000045.1:0-6653 GCA_031409815.1 Bacteroidota bacterium | reverse complement strand
GCTCCTGTTGAGAGCTGAATAATTTTCTTTGATTCTTTGCGCAAAGGAATTGTGTCACAAACAATTACTTCAGTTAAGTTGCTTTTTTCGATGCGCTCAAAAGCCTGACCTGATAATACTGCATGTGTACAAAAAGCACGTACACTAGTTGCTCCATTATCTATCAATAAAGAAGCAGCCTTAGTTAAAGTACCTGCTGTGTCAACAATATCATCCACTAAAAGCACATCTTTTCCTTTCACATCTCCAATCAGTTGCATGCTTTCAACTTCATTGGCACGTTTACGGTGTTTGTCAATAATAGCCATGTCAGCGCTGAAATACTGCGCAAAAGTGCGGGCGCGGTGCACTCCACCCATATCTGGAGCACAAACAATTATATTAGGTAAGTCAAGACTCTTAATATAAGGAACAAAAATGGAAGACGCATCCAAATGATCAACAGGAACATCAAAGAAACCTTGGATTTGAGGTGCATGCAGGTCCATGGTCATCACTCTTGTTACTCCAGCTGCTGATAAAAGATTTGCTACCAGTTTAGAAGCAATAGCCACTCTTGGCTTATCCTTTCTGTCAGATCGTGCAAAACCAAAATAGGGGATAACTGCTGTAATGTAATGAGCAGAAGCCCTTTTAGCAGCATCAATCAACAACAAAAGCTCAAAAAGATTGTCAGAAGGCGAAAAAGTGCTTTGAATAATAAAGACATCACATCCTCTCACACTTTCATTAAAAGAGGGTGAAAATTCACCGTCACTAAAACGAGCTACCTCAACTTCACCTAGGGGAGCACCATAGCTATCTGCTATCTGCTCAGCCAAATAACGGGAAGCTGTACCTGAAAATATCTTTACCTGTCGTGCCATTTTTTAAAGGGGTGCAAAGTAATTAAATATTACCGTGCTATCAAAATAAAAATCAGCTTTGAATGATAAACTTATTAATGATTATTTTATCATTGTAGTTATGCATGAAGAAAAGCATTTTGAAAGTCCTGATATTGTTAAGGATATTGTTATTGGAATGGCCGATGGGTTGACTGTTCCGTTTGCGTTGGCAGCTGGCTTGAGTGGTGTGGCATTAGACAATAGAATCATTATTACCGCTGGAATAGCTGAGATTATTGCAGGTTCCATTGCCATGGGATTGGGTGGATATTTAGCCGGCAAGACTGAAAGAGATCATTATTTTTCGGAATTACAGCGTGAGTACGATGAAGTGGAACACCTTCCTGAGCGTGAAAAAGCTGAAATAAGAGATATTCTAGAGCAGTATGGTATTTCAACTTCGACCAGCGAGCAGGTGACAGAAGAACTTTCAAAGAACAAAGATAAATGGGTTGATTTTATGATGAAGTTTGAACTTGGATTGGAAGAACCTCATAAAATTCGTGCTGCGCAAAGCGCACGTAACATTGCATTATCATATATTGGGGGTGGTTTTATTCCCTTAAGTGCTTATTTTTTTACGAACGCTCCTCAAGATGGATTGCTTTTTTCAGCTTGTATTACCTTAATAGCTTTATTGATCTTCGGATATTTCAAAAGTAAAGTTACAGGGCAACCACCCGTTAGTGGGGCACTTGCCACTGCTGCCATTGGTGCAATAGCAGCACTTGCAGCTTTTTTCATTGCAAGTCAATTTCATTAAATAGTTTTTACATACTTTCGCAGCCCTGAAAAGTTTATGGTTTATTGGTTGTCATTTAAAGTTAGTTGCAAAACATCTTTACTGTTATAACTATTAATCTGGAACTTACTTCAAGCCCGGGTGGCGGAATTGGTAGACGCGCTGGTCTCAAACACCTGTAACTTCACGGTTGTATCGGTTCGACTCCGATCCCGGGTACTGAAAGAAACTAAAGAACCCTGTAAATTGATTTTTACAGGGTTCTTTACTTTAATACTTTTTTTGTGTTTACTTATTAGTTTTTCAATTGCAACTTCTTATTAGGAAAAATGGAGCGGAAAATCTCACCAACAAAAAGTTTTAACTTAACATTATAAAAAGGCGCATTGAAATTATAATCGTTCTTGGGATTATCGATTAACATTAAACGGTAGCCTAATCCGGCTCCAACGCCAAACCACTTTAGGATTTTATATTGTCCATTTATTCCCACCTCATAATCCAGGATAGGTGCATCGCTCAAACGTTTGTTTTTTCCGTTTTTGTCAAAGTAATTGAAATAAGTTTCACCAAAACCCATTGAAACAGATGCACTGCATTGCCAGGGATCTTTATCATAAAAAACATACTCAAAGAAAAATGGTATAATAGTCATGTTTAATTTTGCCTTAACGGTGTCATTTGGTGCATTTGCTGCGTCTTCCTCATTTAGAGGTAACATTACAATTATATCACTCTTAAGGTCATATAATCCCATACCAAAACGATATTTTTTCTGAAACTCTAAACCAGTTCTGAATCCGAATATATCAGCTCCTGATTTTGAAACAAAAGATAAATATCGGTCTATTTGGAAAAGAAATCTGGGTCTTTTCCAACTTAATGACGGAATAGAGTCAGTAGGTCCGCCAAAAGCAGATTCACTAAACAAAATCAAGAATAATATTAAGAATTTGCGAAAGCGCATTGAAACTCAAAGGTATGGCTATTGAACCAAGGCCTTTTATTAAAACGACAAGAGTGCTAAGAAATTATGAACTAATAAAAGTTTATAATAAAGGTAGCAGAAAGCGGTTTTTCTACATTATTCAATAATCACTTTTTCAACCAATGTCTTGTCTTTGGTAATTACCTCAAGCAAATACATTCCTTTGGCAAATTGATGTAAAGGAATAGTTGACGTGTTAGATAATTGTTTTTCACACCGGTAGATTTCCTTACCTGTTAGGTTTCTTAAAATAACAGCAGTAGGAATCGACTTCAATTGAATAGTTAGATCCTGATGAACGGGATTAGGATAAATCAGTAATTCATCAATATCATTTTGTTCTACTATGCTATTGGTTGTATTAAATGTATTGGGTAGTGGATTGGGATCAATAGGGGTGCATCCTAAATAACTATAGAGAAAGTTACTTACAAAGCGCACAGTAGTATCCAGATAAGCTTGTTGTGCAAGTGTGCCACCATCATAGGGAACATGTGGAGCTCCAAAATAAGTGTACATTGCATTAGTAACCCCAATGGAATCGGCATACCGGTTAATGGAGTAGCTACCATCAACCACCAATATTGGGAACACAGTAAGCAAATTAAGCATTTGTGTATTGTAAGGAACCACATTGTCGGCCGTGCCATGCATACTCACTAATGGCTCATCGCCAGGTTGCATCCAAGTCTTTTTTCCTAGTGCTCCGCAAAGATTTATTACGGCATTAACAGCAGTTGAATAACCTGCATTTCCACTATTGCCTTCTATATTGCCCATTACTGCAGTGTCGATGGCCACCGGAAGTTCATTGTACTGATCCAAATATGCATAATGCAAGGCTGTGAGCGCTCCTGCAGAACTACCACCAATAAAAATCACATTTGGATCAATATGATAAAGATTAGTTGTTGCTGCATCTTTACGGAAATAACGTATTGCAGCCTTCATATCCTGAACAGCTCTGTAAACAGCCCTGGTTGCATTGGTTGAATCAAAAGGAAAACTAATACCTAATCTATAATTAATGGTTGCTGTTACATAACCCCGCTTAGCAAAATGGGTACATAAATCAACCTGATCACTATTACTTTTATCGCCACCAATAAAACTACCGCCATGTGCAAACACAATAAGCGGACGTATGCTTGCTGTGTCACCTGATGGCTGATAGATATCCATTTTTAGTACAGTATTTACGTTCTGGTAATTGCTATTTGCACCAAAGACAATATTTAAACTTGTATCAACTGTAGAAAAAACCTCAGTATCATAGCGTGGTGCTGCTAAACAGTAATTAGAGGTTATTTGAGCTAAAGCAGAGGTGTTAGTAGCAATTAAGAATATAAAAACCAATCGGTTGTAGAATCTTTTCATTTTATTAAGTCGTTTAATTTTTGTAAAGCTAGAGAATATTGATTTAAATAAACTAAAAATTAATAGTGGCCTTTAAAATCATGGGTTTGTTAAAAGAATACAACAATTTTATGGCTACTGTCGTTAAAAGCAATATATATTTGAAACACAAAAATTCTAGGGAATGAAAAATAAAATTAATTTGTTACTGATCGCTGTATTTACAGTTGCAATAGTTAGTTCTTGCAATAAAAAGGAGGAAGAGGAGGAAGCAATACTGGATTCTCAGACTTCACAGTTTAATGATGATTCAAACAGATATAAGTCAGAATCAGATCAAACAGATGGAGATATTAACGATCAGCTGAAAGGGATACCTGGTTTTGGAAATGAAACTGCCTCCAGTCCATTATGCGGAACTAGTATTGATACTTCTCAGTTGGCTCAGAAAATAGTCATCTTTAATTTCGATGGCATTACGCCTTGTTTTAGTCCTTCCCGAACTCGCTCAGGACAAATCAAGGTTCAGCTTACATCTGGAAATCTTTGGGCTGATGTAAATGCTGAACTCACCTTAACCTATATTAATTTTAAAGTTAAGCGTTTAAGTGATAATAAGTCAATCACCTTTAATGGTGTTAAAACATTAAAGAATATTAACGGTAATAACTGGTTAGGGTTTTTAGCGGGAACTTCAACATTAAAATACCGGGAACGTGCTTATAATATTCAAGTAGTATTCGACAATAATTTAAATGCTATTTGGAATAGTGCTAGAATCACCGAGTGGAGTTACACCCCATCCATTTCCAGACTAAATTTTACAAGTAATGGCGATACAACAATTAATGGTGTAGCTCATGTTGATTCATGGGGAACCAATAGGTATGGAAAATCTTTTACTACTTATTATAATTCTCCAATTTTATCTAATAGTTACTGCGGTTTATGGAGGTTTAATGCAGGAGATTTGGTTCACTATGTAAATGGCAGAAACTTTATTCTTAAACTTGGCGTTGATGAGCAAGGTAATGCAACTTCACTGGCCTGTGCATATGGTTATAAGGTTACCTGGACTCCTGCTAATGGTAATACAAAATCGGTGGTAATTAGTTATTGATTTTTAGCTTTGCTGAATTGTTTGTTATCTATTGAATTATAGGTATGACCGATAATCAGTGAACTGCTTTTGGTGCTTTAAAATTAGATTCGTTTTTGTTTGTTTATTGAATAATTTCAATGGTGTGAATTGTAATTGTATTACCGCACTTATACTATTTGAATTTAATTTTGATACTAGATTACTTAAATTATTTTTTTAATAATTTTTGTATTCGGAGTTAACACTTCTTTTTATGAATTTTGTACAATTCCAATCTGCTATCAGAAAGGATTAATTTTATTATGTTTGAGTGCAGATGGTATTTAAGAAGCAGTTTATCGTATCCTTTAAGTAAGAAATTTTAGTGGAAACCTTGAAAAGGATTTTTAGGATTGTTTTTTACAGTTTATCATCACTTTTAGTAATCACAATTTTGTTGATTCTTTTTTTAGAAACCAATACTGGTCAAAACGTTTTACGTAAAAGTATTGTGTCTTATTTATCCCTTAAACTGGGAACAAATGTTTTCATAAATGAAATTAATACTGATTTGTTTACGCATTTAGCATTAAATGGAATCACATTTGAAGACCGATCAAAGAACGAACTTTTGCATATTGGAGAGTTAAAAGTAAATTTCAAACTTCTAAGTTTTTTTACCAATCAACCTTCAATTAGTAACGTTAAGATAGATACATTGCGTTTGGCTTTATTTAGAAATGTAAATTCAACTGATTTTAATTTTGATTTTATTATTCATGCATTTTCTGACACAAGCACTGTTAACAAGCAAATATCTTCTTCAGAAGGTAGTATGAAATTTGATTTTGGTAAACTTGAAATTACCCAATTACATTTTTTAATGAATGATAAAAGAGGTAGTCAGTTTTATGATATAAAGGGTAATCGTATTAATGTGACTTATAACCATATCAATCCATCCAAACTTTTGTTTGATATCGCTAATTTTAATTCAGAAGGTTTGGTAGCAATAGTTAAAAATGACAATCCTTTAATTGAAAATGAATCTAAAGAAAGCAATAGTGAGTTGCCTGAAATTAATATTCGAAAAATATCTTTTAAAAATAATTCCATTGCAATGGATTTGAATCAAGTTGGGTTTGAATCAAATTCTGAAATCGGAAATTTGTTGGTTGAGAATGTCCGATTAAATTTAAACGAGAATAAACTTGTTGTAAATAAAATTTTAATTGATCAACATTCAAGCCGGATGCTATCGAAATTAGCTAGTCAATCAACAGATACTATTTATAAAGCTGAAACTAATGCACGTCCTTTTGTTTATTCAGTAAATAATATAATGTTGATTAACAATTCAGTCAGCTTTGATCAAGATTCCCTTATTGTAAAAAATGGAAATCAATTCAATCATCAACATATTGGCGTTACTCATTTGCAAACTGAGATTTCTGATTTTAAATTCGATGGAATAACTTATAGTGGCCATATAAATGAGTTAATGGTTAAAGAGAAATGCGGGTTCGATATTAATCAGTTAGCAGTAAAATTTCAATACGCTGATACAGGTTTGGTTTTAAATAATTTAAAATTAAAAAC
>JANNXV010000044.1:0-4239 GCA_031409815.1 Bacteroidota bacterium | reverse complement strand
TGTATCGCCGTTCGGTATTCAAGCCCCGCCGTAAAATGTTTGATGCTGTGCTTGGCATGTATCACGTCCAGGGATTAATTCCTTTTATAACATTGGCATTTAGTAATGGAGTAAACTTTACTGCAGGTTTGCCAATTGTTCGCACTTCTCCCGACCATGGAACGGCTTATGATATTGCAGGAAAAGGCATCGCATCTGAAGATTCGTTTCGCGAATCGGTTTACATGGCATGCGATATTTTTAGCAAACGAATAGAATATGATGAGGCTAACGCCAAACCATTAGCTTTTTCGAGATTGGGTAACGATAGGTAAAAAAGTTTGAAGATTCATTTTGAACATTGCGTATTTCAAACTTCATAATTTGCAGTTTCAGATAGCAAGATAGAAATACCTGGTTCAGTATTAAATTAAATAAAAAATCCCGCTATTAAGCGGGATTTTTTATTTCAAGAACAATAAATTTATTTATTGAGCGAGTTGAACGTTTACAGCGTTTAAGCCTTTTTTTCCCTGGGTTATCTCAAAAGTAACCTCGTCTCCATCGCGAACGTTGCTTTTTAATCCTGTAGAGTGAACAAATACGTCTTGTCCTGTTTCTTCATCTTGAATAAATCCAAAACCTTTGGAGTTGTTGAAAAATTTTACTTTTCCTTTTTTCATTTTAATGTTTTTAAATTTTAATTAATGTGGGTCAAAGTTAACCAAATAACCACACGAATTGCTTTTTAGAGAAAATAAATGCCGATACCTTAACGCCTTAATATCACATAACCACTTCTGGTTTCCCCATTATTGAGATCAAGTACATAAAAGTAAGTTCCATCGGTTAATTCTGCTCCCAAAGTGGCAAGATCAACATTGGAGAAACCATTAAACGTGTTATCGTAATCTGTTTTTCTAAAAACAAGGCTGCCCCATCTGTTAAATATTTCTAATCGGTTTCCGAGATAATCTGAAATATGATTGATAACAAGGAAGTCATTCTGATTGTCACCATTTGGCGAGAAACCACTTGGTACTATCAATGAATCGCATTCAATGGTAACGTTTACACTATCAAGAGTGGTGCAACCATTGACATCAGTTGCAACTATATAATACAATGTGGTATTATCAGGACTCGCAACAGGGTTGTCAATGGTATCATTGCTTAACCCAATGGAAGGAGTCCATAAATAATTATTGGCACCTGATACCAATAGAGTAGCTGAAGAGTCACAGTTCATAGTGAAGTCGTCAGTCACAGTAATAATAGGTAATGCGTTTTGAGTTAATTGTATGATGGATGAACTATATGAACCGCAGGTATTGCTTATAGTAAAGAAATAGTTTCCCGGATCTGTTGCATGACAAATGTTTGAATCTGTATTAAAAATTGCAATGCTATCAACAAACCATTGATAAACTGAATTTGGGTAGTAGGCGCCAGTTAAATGAACCGTATCTCCGTAGCACAAACTAGTATCACCTGAAATTACATAGTTGATTATCGAACTATCTGTAAGTAGAATGGAAGCAGAGCTAAAGCATCCGATTGAATCAGAAATGAGTAATGAATAATTGCCTGGTAGCAAACTATCAATAGCACTTACTGTGTCATTGGTGTTCCATAAATATTGATAAGGTGCAATACCACCACTCACATTTGCTTGCAAACTTCCGGTGATGCCATTCAAGCATTGTGGAGATAGTGTTGTGAAATTTGTAGTTATGGCTGTATTAATATTTATAATCGTGTCGGTTATTACGACTGAGCATGCATTGGAATCAGCTATTATAACCGTATAGACTCCTGCAGTAAGCAAATTGTTTGTTATCGAAGTATCACCATCGCTCCAGCTATATGAATAACCCGGTGTGCCACCATTAACAGTTAATTGAATCGAACCTGTTGAATCGCCATAACATATTACATTTGATATTAGTGACGATGCACTCAAAGCTGTTGATGGCTGAACTATAGTATCTGAATAATTGATGGTGCAACCGTTCGTATCCATAATAGTTACAAAATAAATTCCTGCGTGCAAGGAGTCAAGTGTTGATAATGAGTCGCCTGTATTCCAATTGTACTGATAAGGAGAAGTGCCTCCACTTACAATTAGTTGTATCGCACCAGTACTGTCACCAAAGCAATTCACAGCTTGCAAAATTGATAATACTGACAATGGATTAGCCGGACCAGTTACACTATCAATTAAAGTTGCTGAACAACCGTTGCTGTCAACAACGGTTACCTGATACATACCTGTGGTCAAACTATCTAAATCTTCAATAGTGTCATTAGTGTTCCATAGATAGCTAAATGGACTATATCCGTTTACTGTTAAATCAATTGTCGCAGTGCTATCACCAAAACAATTTATGGTGGTTGCAACAGCAGAAAGTAGTGGAACGGAATGAACAGTTATAAAAACATATCCTGTGTCGCACAATGAAATCATTGCATTATCACAAATCAAATAGGCAATGGTGTCGGTTCCATCATAGCCAGCATTGGGACCATAACCGATTTGAAAATTGGTATCAATTACTGCATTTCCATGCTGAGGCATTGTGATAATGATGGCAGTTAATGAGTCTCCGTCAATATCTGAATCATTGTTTAATATGGAAACAATAATGCTATCTGAAGAACATAAAGTAATGCTGTCGTTTACTGCGACAGGTGCATTATTAACAGGAAGAACATTAATAATTATATAAGCCGTATCGCACAAAACAGGCATACCTGAATCGCATAGTGCATACATAATAGTATCTGTTCCATTGAATGAAAAATCAGGACAGTAAATGATTTGACCTACAATTGTATCAAGTGTAACTGTTCCATGATTTGGGTTAGTAACAATTACAAATGATGATGGATTGATATTATTTTCAACATCAAAATCATTTAATATAGCATTGATGGTAATACAAGTGTCTTCTAATGTATTAGCATAATCATCAACCGCCACTGGTGCATCGTTAACCGGAAGTATAGTTAAATAGATCCATGCGGTATCACAGTAAACCGGAATTCCACTGTCACAAACAGCATACTGAATGCTATCTGTTCCAAAGTAATTTGCATTGGGTGTATAAGTTATTGCTCCGGATAAAGGATCAACAGTAACCATTCCATTGTAAGGCCCTGCATTTATTGTTACCGAAGCAGGATTAATATTATTGTCAGCATCAGTATCATTTAACAACGGTATTATTACAAAAACCGAATCTTCATTTAAGGACAACGTATCGTTAATTGCAAAAGGAGGATTATTTACATAAATCGTAACACTATCAATTGCCTGACATCCTAAAGAGTCAGTGATGGTTAATGTGTAAACAGTAGTGATTGTTGGTGTGCTAGTTGGATTTGCAATAGTTGAATCATCAAGAAAAATCAATGGACTCCAAACATAAGTATAAGGAGCAACTCCACCACTTGCAGTGGGTGTTCCTCCCAGTGGAACTGATGTTCCAGTTGTAATAAATGCATCACTTCCGGCTTCAGGCAATGGGTTCGAGTTAGCATGAACAATCATTGTGTCGCTTGAAACGCAAGTTCCATTTGTAATGGTCCATACGAATAAATTATCGCCAGCTACAAAGCCACTTGCGGTGGTTATAGGTGATGATGTATTTGCAATGGTTGCTCCACTAAGTGAGCTCCATAATCCTGAACCAGTTGTTGGAGTATTACCAACCAAAGTAATAACTGAGCTTGCACAAGTAGTTAAATCAATACCTGCAGCTGCTACTGTTGGAATTGAATCAACAATAATGGCTACAGTGTCGGTAGATGTACATGATCCATTTGTAATAGTCCAGATGAAAGTATAATTACCTGCGATTAATCCAGTAACTGTAGTAGTAGGGTTGTTGATATTTGATATTGTTGCAGCACTTGCTGTAGTCCAACTTCCGCTTCCCACATTTGGTGTGTTTGCAGCAAGTGTAACAGTTCCGATTGATTCACATATTTGTTGGTCAGCTCCTGCACTTGAAATGTCGAGTGAATCAACAGTAATAGTTATTGTATCAGCACTTGCACAAGCACCATTAGTAATGGTCCAGATAAAAGAATAAACACCGGCTGTTGTTAAACCGGTAACTGTTGAAGTGGCTGAGGAAGGAGTAGTAATGGTAGCGCTGCTGCTGGTAGTCCACAATCCGCTTCCGCTGGATGGTGTATTACCTGCCAGTGTTGCGGTTCCAGTGCTTGCACAAACTTGTTGATCGGCACCAGCTG
>JANNXV010000043.1:0-21303 GCA_031409815.1 Bacteroidota bacterium | reverse complement strand
CATAGCGTTTAAACATTTTATATGGTGTAGAAAATGCAGCAGCCCATCCTGTTGGATAATGCTCATAGGTGTTTGGTCCACCTAACTCATTAATTAGTTTCATGTTCTCAGCTAAATCATCAGGGTAACCGTTAAAGAATTTATTTTCATTTACCGAACCATTTGGAGTTCCTTCACCAGAAGCTCCGTTATCAGCTGCATACATGATAACTGTGTTTTCATACTGACCTGAAGCTTTCAAATAATCAATTACACGGCCAATTTGCACATCGGTGTATTCAGAAAAACCAGCATAAACTTCACACAAACGAGAGAACAATTTCTTTTCATCAGCATTCAATGTTTCCCATGGACGAACAAAATCTGCAGGGTTTGCCATGTCTTTTGGCATCGGGTTCCATTCAGTAAGTGTTGTTCCCTTTGGTAAAATTCCCTTTTCAATCATGCGTGGTAAAACCCATTTGCGGTAAGCATCATAGCCATCATCAAATTTGCCTTTGTACTTAGCAATGTAATCTTGCGGAGCTTGGTGAGGAGCATGGTTGGCACCAGGGCAATACCACATAAACCATGGCTTTGATGGATTAGCTGATTTTTGATCACCAATCATTTTTATTGCCTGATCAGCTAAATCTTTTGATAAGTGGTAGCCTTGTTCAGGACCATATGGAGGCTCTATTGCATGATTATCTTCCGTTAAGTCAGGATACCATTGATTGGTTTCGCCACCAATAAAACCATAAAAACGATCGAAGCCTTGTTGCACTGGCCATTGGCTTTTATTGGCTCCTGCCGACAAGTCAGTTTCAGGAACATTATGGTCTTTACCTAACCAGAAAGTGCTCCAGCCGTTGTCTTGTAATATATGAGCCATAGTTGCTGCCTGAGCAGGGATTTGAGCACTATAACCCGGGAATCCATTCGCGCCCTCTGTTATACATCCCATTCCATTTATTGTATGATTTCGTCCGGTAAGTATACAAGAGCGGGTAGGTGAACATAAAGCAACAGTATGCCATTGCGAGTAGGTTAAACCATCGGCAGCAAGTTTATCCATGGTTGGCATATTAATTCTTCCACCATAAGGAGACCAGGCACCCAAGCCCGTATCATCATAAAGAATAAATAAAATGTTGGGAGAACCTTCAGGAGCTCTTTTGCGAATGTATGGTGCCCAGTCCGCTTTAGATTCGCGCACATCCAATTTAATGTCTCCATTAAAAGCGGTTGCATTTGATGAAGATTTCTCTTCAGATTTTTGTTGCTTTTGATTACAACTTAATGTGGTTAATCCAACGATAATTAGGAGTGTACCGAGCTTTGATTTCTTTTTCATGAAATAATAATTAATAGTATGTGGCCAAAGATAATTTTTTTTAAAGACTTAAAATTGGGCCTTGTTACCGTTAATTACTATTCTATGAAGAACACTTTTCGAAACAGGAGTTGAGTTTTTTTCAACAATAAAAATTTCGGTTTTAATTTGCAGATAACATTGCCTTCTACTCTACTCCATTATCTTTGCTTAAATGCTAGAAACCCCAATACCTTCTTCCCAAATTACTGAAGTGCAATTGGAGGCATCATGGAAAGAGAATCTTCAATCGGAATTTAGCAAACCCTATTTTATTGAACTTATTCAATTTTTAAAAGAAGAAAAAAAACAGCAAAAAAAAATTTACCCTGTCGGCAATCGAATTTTTGCTGCATTCGATTGCACTCCTTTTAATCAACTAAAAGTAGTGCTCTTGGGTCAGGATCCGTACCATGGTGATAGACAAGCGAACGGACTTAGTTTTTCGGTTAATAACGGCATTAACAAACCTCCATCGCTGCAAAATATTTTTAAAGAATTAAAGAACGATGTAGGAATAGAGATTCCGGTTAACGGCAATTTAGAAAGTTGGGCTAAACAAGGTGTTCTCTTATTAAATGCAACCTTAACAGTGCGTGCAAATGAAGCGGGATCGCACCAGAAAAAAGGTTGGGAAGAATTTACCGATGCAGTAATCAGAAAAATTTCAGCTGAATCAAAAGGAGTTGTTTTTTTATTATGGGGAAAGTATGCTCAGGCTAAAGAAATATTGATTGATGCCAGCAAACACTATATTCTTAAAGCAGCACATCCAAGCCCGTTGGCCCGTGGAGCCTTTTTTGGAAGCAAACATTTTTCACAAACAAATCAATTGCTAATTAATCAGGGAAAAACACCTATTGATTGGAATATTAAATAACACATCATTCACGAAAGAAGCTAAAAAATTTCATTCGTGAATGATGTGTCTAGATTAACTTTACTTACTCATCTCGGCATAATATCTGAAAAACAACGGAATGGTTTCGATACCTTTAAGGAAATTAAAAATTCCGAAATGTTCGTTAGGTGAGTGAATCAAATCGCTATCCAAACCAAAGCCCATTAATACAGATTTTAGTCCCAACTCCTTTTCAAACAAGGCAACAATTGGAATACTTCCTCCACCACGTGTAGGAATTGGTTTTTTGCCAAATGTTTCTGTCATGGCTTTGCTGGCTGCTTTAAAAGCTACCGAATCAGTAGGTGTTACAACCGGCTCACCTCCATGATGAGGAGTTACTTTTACCTGCACACCTTTGGGTGCAATGCTGGTGAAATAATTTTGAAATAACTCTGTAACTTTATCCGATTGCTGATTAGGCACTAAACGCATGCTGAGTTTTGCAAAAGCTTTTGCAGGCAACACTGTTTTTGCTCCCTCACCAATATAGCCTCCCCAAATTCCATTAGCTTCAAATGTTGGTCTGATACCGGTTCTTTCTAAAACGGTATATCCTGTTTCACCATACACCTCATCTATACCCAACTCTTTCTTAAAATCATTAATATTAAAAGGTGCCTTATTTAGTTCAGCTCGGTCTGCGGTACTCAATTCCACTACATCATCATAAAAACCTGGAATCGTAATATGGTTGTCCTTGTCTTTCATCTTTGTAATCATTTCGCAAAGAATCTGAATTGGGTTAGCCACTGCTCCACCATAAACACCGCTATGTAAATCATGGTCAGGCCCGGTAACCTCCACTTCCACATAACTTAAACCACGCAAACCAACATCAATAGATGGTGTGTCGTTGGCAATGATGGCTGTATCAGAAATCAAAATCACATCTCCTTTCAAACGATCTTTATTATTGCGTATCCAGGTGCCTAAATTGGAAGAACCCACTTCTTCTTCTCCTTCAATCATAAACCTTACATTACATGTAAGGGAATTATTCTTCATCATCAACTCAAAAGCTTTGATGTGCATATACACTTGTCCCTTATCATCGCATGAGCCACGGGCAACAATTTTTTCATCAACAATAACTGGCTCAAATGGAGGCGAGTTCCATAAATTTAATGGATCAGGCGGTTGCACATCATAATGGCCATAAACTAAAACCGTTTTTAGCTTTGGGTCAATTATTTTTTCGCCATAAACTATTGGATGACCTCCCGTATCACAAATTTCAACTTTGTCTGCACCAGCTTTTTCCAGTGCATTCTTAATAAATTCTGCAGCCCTAATCATGTCGGCTTTGTGCTTTGAATCTGCACTTACAGAGGGTATTCTTAATAAATCTATTAATTCGTTAATAAATCGGTCTTTGTTGGCACTAACATAGTTTTGAATAGTTTGCATAAATTATTGTAGATTTGTTCGGTAACAAAAGTAGTTTAAAACAACAAATTCATTTACTTATTAACCACACAGAATGCTGCGATGATTAAAAGCCTATTTCCAATCATTATTATTCTTTTCTTATCAAATACCTTTATTAATGCGCAAGCTCCATCAAATGACAATTGTGGTAACGCATTGTTTGTTTCATTGCCTGCAACCGGATCAGTTTGTTTAAATGCTTCTAATCAATTTTCATCGAACGATGGAACGCCCAATTTGTGTAATAATCTGGCAGTACCACCAGGCGGTCATGATGTATGGTTTACCTATATCGCAACCGGTCCTCTTAATTCAATTACAGTTTCACCTGCTACAATTGGTGGTGCACAAATGGTTTCTATTACTGTACTAAATGGCAATTGTTCCAGTGCATTTTTAACCTGCAATACTTCAGCTAGTGCCAATGGAAATGCAAGTGTAACTTTTAATTCATCTGCCGGTTCACAAGTATATTTCAGTGTTACCTCACTGCAAATGGATGGAGATTTTAGTGTTTGCATTAATTCATCAGCCGGAAATGTTAATTCAGGTTTAACCTGCGCAACCGCAACACGCATTTGTGACAAAACAGATTTTACTTGTCCTTCTATAACTGCCGGAGGAACTGCACCACAACCAACTTGCTTTTCATCAACACCGGCAAATCCCGGATGGTTTGTTTTTAAAGCTGGCACTGCCGGCACAATGGAGTTTACTGCTACACCTTCAACAGGATCTTTTCGATGGGCGTTGTATGATATTACGGCTGGCTGCCCTTCCGCTGCAACGGCTCCTGTTGCATGCAACAACACGCCAATTGCTTCCCAATCTTTTGGTTTATCGGCCACAGTAGCAAATTGTGTAACAAACTCGTTTTGCCCTCCTGCAAATTTATTGGCCGGCAATACTTATGCTATGATGATTGATGATGTTACCGGAAGTGGAAGCAGTTTTGATGTGGTGTGGGGTGGCACATTTCAAATTTCACCTACAGCAAATTTTACAGTAGATAGCATTTTTGCTTGCGGATCATTAAACGCCAATTTTGTGAATACCAGCAGCGGAGCTACTACAGGCACGACTTATACCTGGGATTTTGGTGACTCACAGCCTGTATTTGTTGGCACTACTCCTCCTGCTCATCCTTATACTGCCGGAACCTATCTGGTTACTCTTTCAGCCAACGATGGAGTTTGCAGCAGCAGTAGAAATCAGCAAATCAACGTAAATAATATACCCTCTTCAAATTTTACGCTGGATAACGACACTCTTTGCTACAATGCAACCGGCTTAAACATTAGTAATTTTGTTTATACAGGAATTTCATCTACCATTTATTGCAATTGGAATTTTGGCCCTAATGGAAGTATTTTTTCACAAGGACCGGGTGCAGTTTGGGATGTATTATGGAGTACTAATGGGGTGCAACCTGTTTCATTAATAGTTAGTGAAAACGGATGCACATCGTCTGTTACACGTGATACGGTTCGTTTGTTTGATGCACCAACTTCTGATTTTTCTTTTAATTTACCCAATGATTCAATTTGTACAGGCGATACTATTACAGCTTTATATAATGGAACTGCCGGAGGCGCTTCTTTGTACTCATGGACATATGGATTTGGTGACACCTCTAGTGTAACGCCTACTTCATTTAATACCACATACACAACTCCTGGTTCAGGCACTGATATTATTTCGTTGGTAGTTCAGGAAAACGGCTGTTTAAGTGCTACTACTTACGACACCATACATATTATACAAACTCCTGTTGCCGCATTTGTTACCAATTTAGTAAGAGCCTGTGCGAATGAAGTAGTTAACACTGAAGCTACTCAAACTTTAGGTGCAGGAGGGGTTTACAACTGGAATTTTAATGGTGGAGTTTCAGTTCCTGCTGTGCCATCAGGAGCAGGACCTTATCCTGTAAGTTGGAATGTTGCAGGAAATGTTATTGTGAGTGTTACCATAACGGAAAGCGGTTGCGAATCGGATGCTGTAAATGACACACTTCATGTATTTCCGATACCGACTGACACATTTACTATCTCTCCGTTTCAATTATGCGGCTTAGATTCCACCAACATAATTTATAACGGAAGCGGTGGTTCTTCTGCAACTTTCAACTGGAATTTTGGCGGTGGAGCAACTAACCCTTCGAGTGCTAATTTGAGAGGTCCTTATAAGGTTAATTACCCTACTGCTGGCCAGTATTTTATTACTTTACAAATTTCGGATAGTTTATGTACTTCTCCATCACACATCGATACCGTTTTTGTTGGTACATATCCATCTGCAGTTGCAGGAGTTGATACTAGTGCATGCTCAAACAGTCAGGTTCAAATTGGTAGTAGTCCAATTGCAGGCAATTCGTATAACTGGTCGCCTTCAACAGGTATTGGAAACACCACCATTGCAAATCCAATTGTGCTTTTACCAAACTTCGGACTGCAAGACAGTATTGCAACTTATATTGTATCAGTTACCAGTGGTTTTTGTGTTAGTAAAGACACCGTTCGTGTAGCCATTCACCCACGTCAATTAGCATCATTTATTCCGCCTCCGGCACAATGCTTGAATGAAAGCAGTGTAGATTTTACTTCTTTTTACGATAGCATTGCCGGATCAACTTACCTATGGAATTTTGGAAGCAGCGCTTCACCTTCAACCAGTACTTTAGCCTCACCAACCGGAATACATTTTAGTAATTCGGGCCCTCAAACAATAACGTTAACTACCCAAAGTGCAGGCTGTACACCTGATGTTTTTCAGAATGCAATGCAAATTTATCCTAGCCCTATTGTTCACTTCTCTACAAATATTAATGCAGGATGCCCTCCTTTAGCTGTTCAGTTTACCGATAACTCATTGGTGCCGCCTGCAAGTTTTGTTTGGGATTTTGGAAATGGAGTCACTTCTACAAGCATTAATCCGCTTTATACGTATCCGTTATCTGGCTTGTATAGCCCTACGCTTACTTATACATCGGTTGATAATTGTTCTACGACAGATACTTTACCAACACCCATCGATGTATACCCTGCACCAGACGCAACTTTTCAAGCAATTCCACCTGTAGCTGATGATCTAAATCCTACTATTTTATTTTCCTATGATGAACCAAACACCGCTTGTTTTTATGATTTTGGTGATGGCACTACTGGAATTGAATGCAATATCAATCATACTTATGCCGACACTGGTGTTTACTTAGTGATGTTAATTGCAACCACTCAAAATGGTTGCACTGACACTGCCTATCAAACTGTTGAGATAAATACTTTTTATACTTTTTATGCACCCAATAGTTTTAGCCCGAACAATGATGGAAGGAATGATGTGTTCTCTGTTCAAGGAAATGGATTAGACGAATTTCAAATTGACATTTTCAACCGATTTGGTCAGACTGTTTATAAATCATCAGACCCAACTCAAACCTGGAATGGCAAATATTACAATACAGGAAACACCGCACCAGAAGGCGTTTATGTGTATGTAATAAAAACAAAAGATGTAAATAACAAGAAGCACTCTTATAAGGGAAGAATCACTCTATTAAGATAGTATTTGTATTCCTTTTGAATTGGTGAATTAGTTTTTTTAATTTTTACACCAATGTAGATTTTATCAACACCTACACTATTTTAGGAATGATTTAGGTGTAAGGAACAAAGACCCAAAACTCAAAATTGAAGGTTTAATGATTGGTTGATACAGCACCTACTACAAGTAATATTGTTTACTTCATTTCTTTTTGGCAAAAATATCAGTATCGACAGAAATGACTTCTAAGCGATTAAGGGCACATTTGGTTGTAATCTTGAACAGCCTCTTCAAACGTACAGGTCTGATATTTGGGATTTGACTCATATTCCTTTTTGTATTGCTCACATTCAAACATGAACTCCCTGATTGCTTTCAAAGCTTTAATCCCTTTTAGGCCAGAAACCTCATACACGGTGCCGTTTGGTAATTTAACGTGGCGGATATAAACACCCTCTGTGGTTGCTTTCATAACGCCTTCATTGCTATACGAACCATCAAAATTTTCCTTTAATCTATAACTTGTCTGCATATCATCAAAAACATCCACAGTTATTTTACCTTGCACCATTCGTTTTCCATAACGGAAATACCCATCAGGCTTACTGATTTTTAAAGACATCCTCAAATACAGAACACCATCTTGACATATCGATACAATCTCAGGAATATCATTTTTCTTTAGTAGAATAGTCTGGTTCTCAATATTAACATATTCAAATTTGATTAGCACACCCTGAGCATTGGTATCGAATAAATTAATTTGACGACAAGGAATAGAATCCCTTTTGATGGTGAGAAAATAATTCTGTGAAAAACATTCTGGGAAGTAACATAAGGATAAACAGAAAATCACTGCTAACTTATGTATAGATTTAACTTTCATTTATAATTCTTTTTTAAAATTCTTGTTCTGATACTTTTAGGCTGTAAAGTTACACACTGTTTAACATTGTTGGTTTTCCTCCTTCCACTAGCATTATTTGATAAATGAAGAAGGTGGAAGGTTACGCCTGCATTGGTATTTATTTAACTTAAAAAAGTAAAAGTTAATCTGCATTATTTTTTTATTCAGAACAAGTGTCCGTTAAAAAATCATGTAGGTTTGTAGGCTATGAATCGTATCATAAATAAAGTAGCCATTCTAGGCTCGGGCATAATGGGATCGCGTATCGCATGCCATTTTGCGAATATTGGCACACAGGTGTTATTGCTGGATATAGTTCCTAAAGAATTAACTGCTGATGAACAAAAGCGTGGTCTAACTTCAGAAAGTGCTGCTTTCAGAAACAGAATTGTAAATGACTCGCTGCAAACGGCTGTAAAGTCCAATCCATCCCCACTTTATAAAAAATCGTTTTCATCGCGTATCACAACAGGCAACTTTAGTGATCACATGAAAGACATTGCCACTTGCGACTGGGTGATTGAAGTAGTTGTTGAAAATCTTGAAATCAAGAAAAAAATCTTCGATCAAGTGGAACTCTATCGTAAAGGAGGTACGATAATAAGTTCAAATACATCTGGCATTCCGATTGTTCAAATGCTGGAAGGACGCAGTGAAGATTTTCGTAAGCATTTTTTAGGCACCCATTTCTTTAACCCTCCACGTTATTTACGTTTATTGGAAATAATTCCAACTCCGGAGACTAAACCGGAGATAGTTGATTTTTTGACTCATTATGGCGATTTGCATTTGGGCAAAACCACTGTGTTGTGTAAGGACACTCCTGCCTTTATTGCTAATCGAATTGGTGTCTACAGTATCATGTCATTATTTCATTTGGTAGAAAAATTAGCATTAACTGTTGAAGAAGTTGATAAACTCACCGGCCCAATAATTGGTCGACCTAAATCTGCAACCTTTCGAACTTGCGATGTAGTTGGGTTAGACACCCTCGTTCATGTTGCCAACGGTGTTCGCAATAATTGCCCAAATGATACTCAGCGCGATACTTTTTTATTGCCCGCGTATATTAAAACTATGGTGGACAATAAATGGCTGGGCGACAAAACCAAACAAGGTTTTTACAAGAAGACAAAAAACACTGATGGCAAATCAGAAATTCTATCGCTAAACCTTAAGACACTTGAATATCAACAGCAGCAAAAAACAAAGTTTGCAACTTTAGAGCAAACAAAAACAATAGATGATTTGCGGGCACGCATGCAGATGTTGGTTAAAGGTACAGATAAAGCAGGAGAATTTTATCGACATTCAATGTTCGGCCTATTTCAATATGTATCGGACCGTATTCCGGAAATTGCCGATGAAATTTTTCGTATTGATGCAGCCATGCAGTCAGGTTTTGGTTGGGAATTGCCTCCCTTCGAATGTTGGGATGCATTAGGAGTATCAGATACAGTAAAGCAAATGGAAGCAGCAGGACTTAAACCAGCACAATGGGTTAATGATATGTTGCAAAAAGGCTTTACTACTTTCTACAAAATAGTGGATGGAATCCGGTTTTTTTATGACATTTCATCTGCCAGTTATAAAAGACTGCCAGGGGCTGAAACCACGCTTGTCTTGAATCACGTAAGAAACAATAAAACAGTTTGGAAAAATAGTGGATGCAGTGTTTTAGATATTGGTGACGGAATTTTATGCTGTGAATTTCAAACCAAAATGAACACTATTGGTGGAGAAGTAATTCAAGGTGTAAACAAAGCAATAGAATTAGCCGAAAAAGATTTTCGTGGTCTAGTGATTGGAAATAATGGATCTAATTTTTCAGCCGGAGCCAACCTAGCCATGATGTTTATGATGGCCATTGAACAAGAGTTTGACGAGTTAGACATGGCCATTCGCATGTTTCAAAATATGAACATGCGTGTCAGGTATTCGTCCATTCCGGTGGTGGTTGCCCCATTTGGGTTAAGTTTGGGTGGCGGCTGTGAAATGAGCTTACACGCTGACAAAGTTCAAGCTAGTGCTGAAACGTATATTGGAATGGTAGAATTTGGTGTTGGACTAATTCCCGGAGGTGGCGGCAGTAAAGAATTTGCTATTCGATTTGCTGATGAAATCAAGGATGGTGACATTGAGTTGAATTTACTTCGCGAACGTTTTCTAACAATAGCGATGGCAAAAGTCTCCACATCAGCGCATGAAGCATTTGATTTAGGCATACTGCGTGAAGGTATTGACGCAATCAGTTTCAATCAAAACCGTCTAATAGCAGATGCCAAACAAGCGACTATTGAACTGGCGGAAGCGGGCTATACAAAGCCCATACCTCGAAAATCAATTAGAGTACTTGGCAAATCTGGATTAGGAATGGTTTATGCCGGAGCGCACACCATGTACTCAGGTAATTTTATGAGTGCACACGACAAACTAATATCCGAGAAACTGGGATATGTGATGTGTGGTGGTGATTTATCATCTCCTACATTGGTTTCAGAACAATACCTTTTGGATTTAGAACGTGAAGCATTTCTTTCACTTTGCGGTGAAAAGAAGACTTTGGAACGAATTCAAGCAATATTAACAACTGGTAAACCACTACGTAATTAGCTAGCAATCTGAGGTTTCGTTTAATACTTAAAATAGTTATTATTCACAAAATTCATTACTAAACTTGGAAACATAAATTTAGTTTGTATTTTAGCCTCAATAATATTTAACCAAATATGAAACATTCCTTAATTCTTTTTGTTCTGTTATTTACAGCACCCCTACTTTGCTCAAGTCAGACTGAGGAAAGGCCTCAGTATGCTCCAAGCAAAGAAAAGCACCGAAACAAAACCGATGAATTAGGTCATAAACAAGGTTTATGGAAAGCTTATAACTCGATGGGTGATTTGGTAGGCGAAGTAGAGTACGTAAATGATGTTCGCCATGGAATGGTTCGCAAATTTTATCCGTATGGAAAAGTGATGGAAGAAACGGAATACCAGAATGGAATTAAAGAGGGAACCTACAAACGATATTACTATTCAGGTCAGGTAAAACAAGAAGGCGAATATAATTCAGGAAGAAAAGAAAACAAGTGGACAAAATACTTTGATGATGGAGAAACTTCAGTTGAAGGATATTATAAAAATGGTAAAAGAGATTCGGACTGGAAAGTATATAACCGAAAAGGTCAAATAATTAGTACTACTAATTATAAAGACGGTGTAGATACAAAAGCTGCAGCTGATCAGAAAAAAATTGCTGATGCTAAAAAAGCCGCTGACGCTAAAAAAGCCGGTGATAAAAAAGGTGGTAAATCAGCAACTGCTGCAAAGGATTCTCTCGGTCAAGGAATGGCGCCTGCACCTGCTCCACCACCAGCACCAAAACCTGCACAAACTGACACTACCAAAAAAAAATAAATCAAATAATAAATCAGTAAGAGGCGCAAAGTACGCAGAGATATAACGAGATAGTTTATTCTTTGCGAACTTTGCGCCTTCTTTTTTAAGGGCATCAAATTAATTTGTGAAATGAATTCAGAAGCATATATACTTACCGGCTTTCGTTCAGCAGTTGGCAAAGCTCCACGCGGACAATTCCGATTTACTCGTCCTGATGATCTTGCCGCTGCGGTTATAAAGCATTTAGTAGCAAGCGTTCCTAATCTTGATAAAAATGATATTGACGATGTTATTGCAGGCAATGCAACACCGGAAGCTGAGCAGGGATTAAACATTGGCCGAATGATTTCTTTGATGGGTTTGGATACCGTAAAAGTGCCTGGCATGACTGTTAATCGTTACTGTGCTTCAGGTTTAGAAACCATTGCTATTGCATCGGCAAAAATAAAAGCCGGTTTAGCTGATTGTATTATTGCAGGTGGTGTGGAAAGCATGAGCCCGATTCCATTTGGCGGGTGGCGCATTGTACCAAATTACGAGGTTGCTAAAAACAATCCTGATTATTATTGGGGAATGGGCCTAACAGCTGAAGCTGTTGCTGCTGACTACAAAATATCTCGTCAAGATCAGGATGCTTTCGCCTTTCAATCACATCAAAAAGCAGTAAAAGCAATTAGCTCCGGTGTTTTAAAGCAAGAAATAGTTCCCTATTCTATTAATGAATCATTTCTTGACGAGAATGAAAAAAAGCAAACCCGAAATATTATTGTTGATACTGACGAAGGTGCCCGTGCAGATACATCAATTGATAAACTTGCCACTCTCAAACCGGTATTTGATGCTAGAGGAAGTGTAACTGCAGGCAACTCTTCTCAAACCAGTGATGGAGCAGCTTTTGTTCTAGTAGTATCTGAAAAAATGTTAAAGAAATTAAATGCATCCCCAATTGCTCGTTTTGTGAGTTATGCAATAGCGGGTGTTGAGCCTCGTGTAATGGGAATTGGACCCATTGAAGCCATACCGGCCGCTTTAAAACGGGCAGGTTTAAAACAAGATGATCTTGATTTAATTGAATTAAATGAAGCTTTCGCCTCGCAATCACTTGCTGTTATTCGCACACTCGGACTTAATCAGGAAATCATTAACGTTAATGGTGGCGCCATTGCATTAGGTCATCCATTAGGATGCACCGGAGGGAAACTAACCGTTCAAATTTTAAATGAACTAAAACGCAGGAATAAAAAATATGGAATGGTTACCATGTGTGTTGGAACAGGACAAGGTGCAGCAGGGATTTTTGAGCGGTTGAATTAGACCAAAAAAAAAAATTAAAAATCTACAATTATCTTAATTTGAATCTTTAGCAAAACCAATAATCTGAATTGCTCCATTGTTTTTTCCAACTATGAAACATGGGCTATTTTTAATTGTTATTTTCTCCATACATTTTACATCTCCCTGAGTAAAAAACCCGCTTTTTGAAACCGGAATTGATTTAAACTCTGAATTACCCTCACCCAAAAGTAAAAGTCCAATACCAGCATCGTTTCTCCCTGTTTCAACTTCAGTAGAATAATCGTTACCATTTAATAATAAATCTGGAATATTATCATTGTTTACATCTGCTACCTGAATTCCATTAACCGGAGAAAACTGTGCTTCTGCCGGAAGATTTTTTTGCACAAAGTTTCCATTTCCATCATTATAAAAAATAGCGCTGTACATATTGTTTGCGGAAAATTTATCAGCCTTTTTCAATTGTTCAGGTGTAAATATATCTTCGATAGTAGCAGTAGAATATTGTTTATAACGTAAATATTTCTTTCTTAAGTAAGGCATCTGGTCTAACACGTTATCACGCTGAGCAATGGGATAACTTTTATCTTTCACGAAAATACTGATCATACAATCGGTGCTGCCGTTGTTGTCGAAGTCGCTGACGACCATGGTTACAGGTTTGTTAATTGTACCTCTGTATCTGGTATTCATACCGAGATTTCCGGCAACAATATCTTTGTCTCCATCATTATCAATATCAGCAAATACAATTTTGTTCCACCAGCCATTAGTGTTTGACAAGGTAACTGATTCATCACTCAGTTTACCACCCATATTATAATAAATTGTTATTGGCATCCATTCGCCCGCAATAACCAAATCATCCCATCCATCATTATTAATATCGTTCCAAACAACTGTAGTAACCATTCCTACATTCGCGAGTGAAGTAGTGCCTGTGATATCAACAAGTGAGTCGCCATTTAGAGTAAACAAATAACTTTTAGGGATCAATCCATAATGACCAGGAGTTACTCTTCCTCCAATAAAAACTTCCTTGTTGCCATCTTTATTGAAATCAGCTATTGCTATTGTATTTGCACTCGTAAAGAACTTATTTGAGGCTCTACTTTTTGTAAAATTCCCAGCGCCATCATTAATATATAACCGAATTGGATATTTCGATTCCTGGTTTGGGTAATCGTTACCACCTGAAGATACTATTAAATCATTATCATTATCATTATCAATATCGGTGATAGCCACTGCGCCATCTTCAAACAATTTATCAACTTCAAATGCTGGCTGTTTTTCTTCTGAAAAAGTTGCATCTGAATTTTGAAAAAATATTTTAGCGCTTACGCCTTTTGCTCCGCCAACAATAAAATCATCTAACTTATCTCCATTTAAATCACCAACCGCAATGCATGGTCCCAATTGTGAGAATCGGTGTGGAAGAAGTGGCTCCAGTTTAAAATCAATATAGTCGTTTTCAGAATAAATATAATTGACTTTTGTTTTAGCAGTGATGTCCTCAAAAATATGTTTTTCATCATTGACTTTTGGTGATACGGGAGATGACTCATTGTAATTTACAATTTGCAATTTTCCTAAAGCTACATTATTAATTTCTTGTTGATTTCCATCAGGCCATGTTATTGTAAGGTTTGCATTTTGATTTTTACCAATGCCAATAATTATTGTTTTGTCATTGCTGGAAAGGTAACCTTTCATTGGATTAAACACAGTTGTGGTTATTAATCCATCAGCAGTAGCAGACTCTATTTTTGTTCCAATCCCGTTAATGTTCTTTTCTGTGCCTACAAGTTGTATTTGAACTGCATTTCCCAACTGATTTTCAACTGTATTATTTTTATATACAAAAGCTGTATCATTGGTATTATTCACCACAATTTCCAAGTCACCATCACCATCCAGGTCGGCATAGGCAGCACCAAAACTCCAACCAAATTGGTCGAGGCCTGATTCTTTGTTTTCCTTTTTAAAATTTAATCCGCCATAATTCTTAAAATAATATTTCTGAATTTTAACGGTTGGGATAGCAGCTAATAATTTTAAAATATCACCCGCATCATTTAGCGTATATAAAACCTTTGCAATCGAATCTGATTGATATCTTTGATAATCCGAATCGTTAATATCACGAGGGTATCCGTTAGATATATATATATCCTTAAACCCGTCATTGTCAAAATCATTGATTAAAACAGCCCAACTCCAATCGGTATATGCAAGGCCAGTATAATAGCTTATATCTGAATATGTATTATTTCCATTATTAAGTTGTAGTACATTCTTAATATACGCATGTCCGAATCCATATTTAACTTGTTTGTTAAACTGATCATAATTACTTGGATGGCGTTCTTCCTTTTGTCTTTTATTGCTTTCTGGGAACATATCAGTAACAAATAAATCACTAAACCCATCATTATTAATGTCGGCATAATCGCTACCCATTGAAGAATAGGAACCATGCTTAAAAAACTTTTCGAATTCGTTAACAAATTTATTATTGCCTTTATTGATAAATAAATAATCAGGTTCAAGAAAATCATTTGCCTGATAGATATCTATTTTGCCATCATTATTAAAATCTTCGAGTAGTGCGCTTAAACCGAACGAACGTGTAATCAATCCAGCATCTTTTGTAAGGTCAATATATTTTCCATTAACATTTTCATAATACCTGTCCGATTCACCGTACTGTGGTGTGTCTCTAACTGCCTCCAGAACACCTGCCTTATTGTAGGTCAAATGCATTCCATCAGTTTCATGAAAATTAACAGGATGATTCACCACCAATAAATCTAAATCTCCGTCACCATCCATATCATTAAAATAACCGTTGGTGGAAAATCCATCATCAGCTATTCCAAATTCATCCGCTTTATCTGTAAAAGTGCCATCCTTATTATTTAGGTATAAAACATTCTTTCTGTCTATTGGATTTAATGCAACAGATCTGCATACATAAATATCCATCCATCCGTCATTATTGATATCAACCATTACTACACCTGTTTTGTAGGTATTAACTCCTCCACTAACACCCGCCCTTTCTGTTACATCTTCAAATTTCAGGTTGCCTTTATTGAGATACAATTTACAGTCGAATCGGTTGGATGTAAAATAAATATCTGGCAATCCATCGTTATTTATATCACCAATTGCAACCCCAGCTCCATTATAAAAATTTAAGTACTTGATAATATTAATGTCCTTGTTGTCAGAAATAATATTGATAAAAGTAACACCTGTTGACTCTGAAGGTAACAAAGTAAAAAGTGGTTGTTGTGAAAAAATTACTGTTGCTTTGAAACAAAAAAACAGTATGAAAACACGTAGGCTTATGATTTTCATTTCACTTCTATCTTAAATTTTTTTAATATAAAGTTTCCGATTTCCTTACCCTGCAATATACCATTATCCAAAGCCGGCATATAATGTATGCCACCATAGAACCTGCTGATACTTGCCTGATTGGAAGCTTCGCGAAATGAATTAAAATGACGTGAGGGAAGATTGATATACATCTCACTAGAATCGGTGAATGAATAGGGTTGAGGAATCATAGCAGTAAGAACTGTTGCACTAACACTGGAAACGACACTGTGCCCACTAGTGTATTCTGGAAATGGCGGTGTTTCTATATATGATTGCCATTTAGGTGCAATTAAACGATTGATATAGGTCTCTGGACGAAGTGCATTGGAATAATATTTTTCAGTCCAACAATTTAGGAATCCTTCATATATTGCTAAAGTAAGAACCGTGTATACCTCAGCAGCTTTATATTCATCGAGTCCAAGATTTTTTACGGCTTGCCCGGCAATTCGTATCCAGTGTCCGCCAGGTCCTACTTTATGAATAAAATAATTGATATGACCTTCTGAAACTAATTTGTTAGGGTTATCGTCCCAATACCATGCAGTTAATTTTTTTGCTGTATCAAGTGTAATTGATTGCTCATACAATTTCAGGGCATTTTTATAATAGACAGAATGCTTATTCTCACTATAAGAAACATTTGGAATAGCTTTTATTTGATTGGTACTATCAAAAACAAATGAACGCAAAAGAGGCCAATTCGGTTCCAGTGCATTTGCATAAGCAGGGCTTGTGGGTCGCCAGGCTCCAATAGTATCTGATAATACATAACGTGTAAGAGTGCGGGTATAATTGTAATTATCCTTTTTCATCCATTCAATAATTTGAGTTGCTACCGATTTACCATATTCAACTGAATTTGTGAAAAGATTGGTGTGATTGGGATTTGCAGAATGCCATTTCGAAAATTCTACTTCTTCAAAATCTGTAATAAGGTATTCACTATATACTAACTTTTTGGCAACGGTAGTAAAAGCTGAAAGTGCTGACAACGAGTAATCAACTTTATTTAAAGGTTCAGCTATTGAGTCAAGTTGATTCAATTGCGCAGATAACGTTAAAAGGGCTTTATTTTTTTTGCACAAAACCTCATATGCAGCAATATTGGGATATACATGAACGCGACTAGCTAAAGGTGGATTAAATAAGTCTTCCATTGCCACCTCAACTAGTTTTTCATTACATCTATAAAGATAATTACCAGTATTAGCAACTTGAGCAATTGACAATGAAGAATAAAAATAAAAACTAACTACGATTAAAAATCGAAACTTGATTTTGGAAATCATGACTTTAAATTTAATTTATAATTATAATATTACTCACAAAAACTAATTTTTAAACTTTGAGATAGTATGCTTATATAAATTGTTGGGACAAAGAAAACAAAAAGATTATATTTAGTCTGAGACAACTGCATTTTATTTCCCTTCAATCCAACTCTGATAATAATCTTCGCTCATAATTTTTATTGCATCTTCAGTTAGCCAAAGTGGTTTAAAGGTATCTATCATTACTGCCAGCTCTCTGGTTTCTTTTGCACCAATACTTTTCTCCACCGTGCCCGGATGGGGACCATGTGGAATGCCTGCAGGATGCAAAGTAATCATACCTTGAGTCACATGCTTTCGACTCATAAAATCACCATCAACATAATACAGCACTTCATCACTATCAATATTGCTGTGGTTGTATGGAGCGGGTATTGCCTGTGGATGATAATCATAAAGACGTGGCACAAAGGAACAGATTACATAATTGTGCGCTTCAAATGTTTGATGAACCGGAGGTGGCTGATGCACCCGACCGGTTATCGGTTCGAAATCATGAATGCTTAATGCCCATGGATAATGATTGCCATCCCAACCTATTGCATCAAAAGGATGCGTTTCATAAATATAAGGATAAACAATTCCTTGCTTTTTAATTAGCACTTTAAAATCCCCTTTTTCGTCAAACGTTTTTAAATTGGTTGGCTTACGTATATCACGTTCACAAAAAGGTGCATGCTCTTCTAACTGTCCATACACATTGCGATATTGCCTTGGTGTTTCAATAGGGCTAAACGAATCGACCACTAACAATCGATTATCAGAATCATTAAAATGCAATTGATAAATGGTACCCCTTGGAATAATTAAATAATCTCCATAACTAAATTCAATACTTCCATAAATCGAATTCATTACTCCGCTTCCTTTATGAACAAAAATCATTTCATCAGCATCTGCATTCTTCAAAAAATAATCAGTAATTGATTTTTTAGGTGCAGCCAATGAAATCTGCAAATCGTTATTAATTAATACAGGCTTTTTGCTTTGTATATAATCATCCTCGGGTACCACATTAAAACCTTCAAAACTCTGGTGCCTCAAAAAACGTTGAAAAGCCACTTTAGGCTCACGGCTAAACGGTTCACCAACTGATTTTACAAGTGTTGGCGCATAGGCATGGTAAATAAGCGAATACACATTGCTAAAACCATGAGTGCTAACCAATTCTTCTGCATATAAAGTTCCGTCAGGTTTGCGAAATTGAGTGTGTCGCTTATGGGGAATCTGACCTAATGTATGGTATTGTGGCATAACTCTAACTAATTATCAGTGGCTACAAAGTTATCAAACAACATCATTGTTACCTTTGTGCCTTCAAATAAATAAATATGAGATTTATCAGCTATAAGCAAAACAATGTTGAACATTTAGGATTGTATTTGAACAGCAAAATCTATAATGTTTTCGAATCCGGCAAAGCAACCGGAATTATTAACGCCCCTCAAACCATGAAAGAATTATTAAATGGTGAGGAAGCCACTATGAAGATTGCACGTGCGATTGAAACGAACTTAAAAGCTAATGGTGATGCTGTGAAAGGATTAGAATGGAAAGAAGTAGAAATATTGGCTCCTGTGCCTCAACCCACTTCTTGTAGGGATGGTTATGCTTTCAGACAGCATGTGGCATCAGCCCGCAGAAACCGGAATGTGGAAATGATACCAGAATTTGATGAATATCCAATCTTTTATTTTACCAACCATAATGCTATTCAGGGTCCAGGTGATGTTTGGTGCATGCCTGACCATTTCCGTCAATTGGATTTTGAATTAGAAGCCTCCATTGTAATTGGGAAACGTGGAAAAAACGTGAAAGCAGCAGAGGCAGATCAATACATTGCTGGTTACATGATTATGAATGACATGAGTGCCCGTTTGTTGCAGATGGAGGAAATGAAACTCAATTTAGGCCCAGCTAAAGGAAAAGATTTTTCAACTGTAATAGGGCCAATGCTAATAACACCTGATGAGTTGGAAAAATATAAAGTCCCGTGCAAGCAAGGTCATACTGGCAATAGTTATAACCTCGAAATGAAATGTATGGTTAATGGCTTACAGGTTTCAGCTGGAAATATGGCTGATATGGACTGGACCTTTGCAGAGATTATTGAAAGATGTGCCTATGGTGTTGAAATTTTACCTGGCGATGTTATTGGCTCAGGCACCGTTGGCACCGGATGTTTTTTAGAACTCAACGGAACAGGAAAATTAAACGACCCCAATTATCCGGTTCAATGGCTTCAGAATGGTGATGTGGTGGAAATGACAATTACTGAATTAGGTTGTTTGTCAAACACAATAAGAAAAACCAATTCTGATTTTTCGTTATTTGCATTGAAGAAAAAAAAGCAAACAGCATAAATTCAAAATTGATTCTTTATTTAATTCAGTTTAAAATTTTAAACTTATTTACCATTTTCCCTTAAGCGGATTTATTGTAAATAATTCCACCATTGATGAATGTACTAAACTTGTATACTTAAGGTCTCAAGCCATTGTTGGTACAAACTTAAAGCAGGAAGTAGTTCTTGGATTTACAATTTACAAAAGTTGTAAAATTCAATATCCAAAGTTCGTGCACCTCTTACTTCAATTCAAACTCTCCCCAACCTTCTCCATCCTTTAAAAATAATTCGTGCATCGTTATACACTTTGTATTCTTTAGCATAGAGTGCATTAAGGCGATTTTGAACGGCTATATCTTTAATCGAATCATCAAAAATATCCAATGGTGTCAACACTCCTTTACGGAATTTCACAGATAAATTGGTTGAGTTTTGCGACAGACCCACCCAACTGCTGTTTCCAAAAAATACATTCAACCAGTTTTTGATGTAACCAATTGGAGATTTAATGCCGAACAATAATACTAGCGATAAGGGAAACAAAATAATACAGGCTGCAAGGTCAAACAGACGTTTGTTACGCCTGTTAACCCGATTGTTGATGCTCTGTATATCCACGAGATAAAGATCACCGCGTTCATTAATTGAATTGCTACCAATGATGTACAAACTTTCTGGAGGTGCAATTTTATATTCCACGTTGCTTTGGTTAGTAAGCAACATTTGATTGATAATTTCCTCCGATGATAAATCTTTGGAGCAGAAAATCACTTCGTTGATTTCATACAATCCGATAATATCATTGAGCTCACCATATCTTCCCAAATGGAATTTTTTCAGTTCACCTTTCTCGTAATTCAGTTGCTGTTCGTGCGAGGTACTTACAAATCCAATTACGTTACTCCTGGCTCCACTCAATTGTAATAATGAAAGAATACGCTGACCTTCTTCTGCATCTCCAACAATAAGTAATCTTTTGTCTTGCGAATCAGCCAATGCAAATTGTTTTATTCGCATTGCATTTAAAATGAGCCGCGAAATAGTAATGGATAAAATGGCCCATGTGGTGCCTAATAAAATAAGGGCACGTGAAAAACGATAGGATTCGGGCAACAATGCATACACCACCAAAATAAAAACTGCCCCACTTAAAATACCACGAACCATTCTGGAGATTCTTACCGGATAATCGTAACCACCACTAAAATATGAAGCCACCATCCAAATAAATATGTAAACAGGAACCACCAATTGCATAAACATTACAGGATAATGAACATCCTTAACGGTGGCTTCCCAATAATTTTTAAGAATAAACATTCCACCATATATGATGGAGGAGTCAATTAACGGAAGAAATATTCGTTCTAAAAATCTGCTTACAATTGCTGCAGCAGCACGC
>JANNXV010000042.1:0-14840 GCA_031409815.1 Bacteroidota bacterium | reverse complement strand
CTGAAACTGTTATTTTTCCTCCTTTTCCTGTATGTTTTATCGCATTTGAAACAATATTCTGAATGATGGAAATCAACATTTTATCATCTGCAAATACAGTAGTGTTTTCTTCAATTTCGTGATGAAGATTTATTGCGTTAATTTAGGCGGATTAATTTAAAGTATCAAAAACTTTATCAATGTATTGGGTAAGTTTTATTTTAGTTGGAGAAAAAACATCCGAAGCTTATTTTATTCTTGCCCACTCCACCAAATAATCTAACATATCCAATTCATCAGTTGATGATTTATAAAGAAGTTCCAGCATTTCCTTAACCGCATCAGGTTTCATTTTATGAAAGTTATCCTTTAAATATTTTGCGGTTCCTATAATAGATGAAAGTGGACTTCTTAAATCGTGTGAAAGTATTGACAGAACACTCTCTTTATGCGTATTAAGTTCTTCCAGTTCCTTTACATATTTTTTTATGGCATCTTCCGATTTTTTTCTTTCAGTTAAGTCCCGAAGTATTTTAACGTAGCCCAACAACTCTCCATCTAAGCCAGTGAGGGGAAAAACCAGGCCATACGCATAAAACACACTTTTGTCCTTAGCTATGTGCCATCTATTATCTGTTGCTCTGCCTTCCTTTAAAGCGGTTTCGATTTCCCTTTTAGGAATACCATTTTTTACATCTTCTTCTGTAAATATAACATCGAAATGCTCTCCAATAACTTCGTCTGTTTCGTAACCAAATATTTTTGTAGAGCCGGAACTCCAACTATTAATATAAAATTCCTTATCCAACGTAAAAATTGAATAATCCTGCAAGCTGTCGATTATCTGGCTATAGAATTCTGCGGTAGGTATGTATTTACTCTTAAGTATTTTCGGATTTTCATTTTTATTTTCCATTGAATTATTTTTAATAATTGCTTTGAATGATTTGTGTGGTATTTAAGTAGCTTTAAAAAACTACTACAAAGAAAAGGATTTAATGAAGTGATAAGTTAAAAATAATAACGGCCTCACCAGTAATGCATCCATCCTTCCATTTTCTTCGATTCTCTTTGGTAAATAAATCTAGGTGATTTTTTTAAAATTCCAATAAAAACCCAAAGACCTTTGTTTATGAGTTGAGTTATTCTGGCAAGGTGTGGAACCTTCCTTCAGAACAAGCATAATCACAAGGTGTTTTCAGATTACTGCCTATGCGGGAATGACGTGATGACAGAATTAATGACGTACTTCTCAGAATCTAGAAAGATGTTTAAATATCGGTTGTCAAACCGAAGTGTCATTCGAGAAAAGGCAGGAATCTTATTCTGATGGCTGTTATTTTTATTACAATAGAAGCGGCTTAAAGAATTTTTAGAATGCAAATTTTTTTCTGCCACTACCAGAATTTATCCACTTCCTGATCATTATTAATAAGGTTTGCAGCGCAAAAGGTTTTACCAGGTAATCATCAGCACCCATTTTTAAGGCTTCTTCTTTATCAATTATTTCCGACATGGAGGTACTGAATATAAAAGGAATGTCGGCTGTTTTTGCAGTAGCTAAAAGTGTATGCAATACCTCATGCCCATCCATACCCGGCATTAAAGCATCACAAATAATCAGGTCAGGTAAAAATTCTACAGCCATTTCAATCCCTACTTTTCCATTACTGGCCCCATGGACTTTATATCCTTGCATCTCGAGGTATTCTGTTAAGTTGTCAAGAATATCAGAAGTGTCTTCAATCAATAAAATTGTGTTCACATTCATTGGATTTCAATTTAATTGGTAACAGAATTAATATGAAGTAAAGAGATGTAGTTGACTCGAATTAAAATTCTATTTGCGGAAGTTTCTTCGATGCATACACATCCCGTTCTAAATCGTGTGGTGATTTCTGGTCAGCTGTTTGCCATTCGGAATATAAATATTCATTCTGATTGCAGCGTATGCAATTCCGTGATGCTTTGAAATCATATTTGTCACCGTTTTCCTTTATCCAGTTCGAATAATCCTTATATCTCCAGTTGTGCCCCATCATTTTGCACAAGGGACTTGTCAATAATTTCATCTTGCTTTTTTTGTTGGTTTGTTTTTATCAATTTCTTCAGCGCCTTTTCCTTGTAATTTTTTGTCCTATCCGTTAAATTGTCAATTGCCAAAATTGTTTTTTCCATTTTATATTTATTAATCTTCGTACCCGCTTTTAATTACTGTTGAAATCATTTTAAATTGTTCGTTGGCATTAAAACAATGCGGTGCATGTGCAGGTATCACAATGCCATCACCTAATTTAAGCTGATGTGATATTTCGTTAATGATCACCTCAGCCGCTCCATCAATAATCTGTATATAATTATCGAAAGGCGAAATTTTTTCTGCCAGTTCTTCGCCTGTATCAAAAGACGACACAGTGATATTACCGGTTGATTTTTTTATGATGGTTTTACTCACTACTGAATTGGGTACATACTCAATTATCTCTACCACAATATGTGCTTTTGATTTTTCTAATTCACCTTGAACCGTATGATTAGTATGATCGGTATGATTAGTTTGATTGGTAAGATCCGTTAAAATATTTTTATTCTTTTTCATTTCCTGATCTGTTTAATAGTTCAGGTAAAAGTCGCTACGATCGCCCCGGAATTTGTTACATAACTTTAACTATTTGTTACATCATTCACAGATTTATCAATAATCAACCAGCTTTAACCGCTGCAGCAATTTACGTTCGGCTTTTAAAACCGAAAAACGATAGCCGATGTAACCCATAAATTTACCAGAGCTGTAATCAAATGTGGAATTGGTTTTACCTCTGAAGAAATAATAGTCCCACATGGCCATCGTACCTATAAAATACCTTCCGGTATCATAACCAAACGCCAGCCGTGCATTTAATTTTCCGGCTCCAGCATTTACTTGTTTAAAGGTGGAACGATCATTTCGCTGATAGGCCATTTGTTTTGCACCAATGCCCTGTACCAACGATGTAGTTACATAGCATCTTTTTAAAAATACAAGTGTGTAGATGTATCCCATGTTAACGCCAAAATTCTGCATGTGACCGCTACGGATGAGCGAAAGCGTATCGAAACTGCCGCTGAAAGTATGACTCACCAATGATGGTTTTCCACTGGATTCGAAATAAGAATAATAAACTCCAAGCAAGAACGATCCAGCACTTTTCTTTTGCTTTTCCACAAAAGCAAATGAATTGCCATACGAGAATCGCCTGTTGTTAAAAATATAATAACTGCTCACGCCCATTTGCAATGCGCTTACATCCGAACGCACTTCATAAGGCTGTTCGCTAACATAGCCAGCGTACGATTTTGAATTGGCTATATAAAATCCGCTATAACGTTGCACAAACATATCAGTGGTGGTTTTTCGGCCGTAAAGATTAAGTTGGTAATCCTGATACTTCGTTTCGCCTTTAGTAGCGGCATCACCATTAAAAGCTGTAACACCTGTATTAATAATAAAACTTGCCCATCGGGAGCTTACACTTATTCCAAAAACATAATCGAGGTTAGGTGAAAATGTTAATTTATTTCCGCTTTTAAAATCAATCAAACTAAATTTTAAAAAGCGGGTAGAAATGGGTATGGTAATTACTAATCGCTTATAATATGATTTAATATAAGCGGTATCATAATTTATATCTCTTTCTCTGGTAATTCCAAGAGCGATGCTTCTATGTATCCACATCCATTTCTCCCAAGCGGTTTCATGTGGTATATCGCGAATCGATTTTATATTAATATTTTTTTTCTCAGTAGTTGTGTTTTGTGCCGGACTGTTTAATGATGTACCGATCATCAGGATATAAAAAGTGAACAGAAAAATATTTGCTTTCATCTTCATCTTTAAAAACCCCTAACCCCTAAAGGGGAACAACATTGTGTGGCATCCCTTTAGGGAATATAAGGGTGAGCGTTCTGGAAAACATTATCCTCCTTTAAAATCCAAATAAGCTCCTTACTGCTGTATAGATTTACATCCGGTCCATGTACCAGTTCAATTCCTTTTCCATCTTTTTGTAACGGAAAATAGTGGTGATGATTTTTTGAAGGCGCACAAAAGCGGTTTCACTTTTTACTACATAATCAAAGGCGCGATGATGCATGCAGTTAATCGCTACATCAATTTTATCCTGTGATGATAACATCACCACCGGGATATCAGGATTAAACGCTTTTATTTTATCTAATGTTGCTATTCCATTCATCGCACTCTTGTCAATTCCATCCAGGTGATAGTCCAAAATAATTACATCCGGCATGTGCTTTAAATTTTCAAGGCAAAGCTCTCCGGTTGCAAATGTTTCAATATTAAAATCAGCATGCTCAAGAAATTGAATTTCTAATGCTTTTAAAAATAATGGATCATCATCTACCAGAAAAAGTTTTATTTTGTTCTTTGGCATCACTTAGTGTTTTTTATCCTGTTAAATTCTTCTTCCAATTCTTTGCAAGCCTGTGTGCAAACATCACTGATCTTTAAAACCATGTCGCTAATATTATCTTCCTGTTTTTGTGAACTTGCATATTCCTGCACCTTTTTTGCCATGTTCTCAAAATCTGCATGAATACCCATCATGGAGAATGAAGGAATCATTTTGTGCACCGAGGCATACAAGCCGACCCAATCTTCATTCTCTAAGCTTTGTTTCATCGCACTGATTAAAGGTGGCGTTTGTTCCAGATAAAGGGAAATCATTTCCATCATTAGTTTAGGATCTGATTTGGTAAGGTGAATGATATAAGCAAGGTTAATGCAGCTTTTACCGCCTACATTATCCCTTTCTGTTTCAGTGTTGGTTTTTACCATAGATGTTTTCTTAACCAACCCCACTATTTTACTGTATAATAATTTTTCGTCAACAGGTTTTGAAATATAATCGTTCATGCCAACGGCTTTGCATTTTGCCAGGTCAACTGTGGTTACGTCTGCTGTTAAAGCGATAATCGGAATTCTTGAATGCAGGGTGTTGCGTATGTAGTCGGTTGCTTCAAAGCCATTCATCTCAGGCATCTGCAGGTCCATCAGAATTATATCGTACGATTTATCCTGCAGTTTTTCAATGGCAATTTTTCCGTTCGCTGCAATATCACGCTCAAATCCAAAATCATCCAATAATGTTTTCATCAATAGCTGATTGAGTGCCATATCTTCAACCACCAATACTTTTATGTTTCTGATTTCTGTATCCAATTCTAATAATTCTAAATCTGTTTCGGCTTCGGCTGTTGTTTTTTGAAAATCCAAAACGAAACTAAAAGTGGAACCCTCATTAATTTTACTTTTTACATTGATATGTCCACCCTGTGGTTCAATCAATTGTTTTACAATGGCAAGTCCTAAACCGGTTCCTCCATACAAACGTGAAGTGCCGCTGGACGCCTGTTGAAAGTTTTCAAATATCCTTTCTATTTTGTTTTCTGCAATTCCTATTCCTGTATCTGTCACCGCAAATTCAATGGTTACTTTCTTTTCATCTTCTGCAATTAAACGTACACTGACTGTTATTTTCCCCTTGCTGGTAAACTTTACTGCATTACTCACGAGGTTTAAAATAATCTGGTGCAATCGTACAGGGTCTCCCACCAACACCTCCGGTAAATGCTCATCGTATTCTTTAAAGAGCAATAAATTTTTCTCCTGTATTTTAGGTTCAAATAAATGAAGCATGGCAGAAATAGACAACGCCAATTTGAAAGGTGTTTGTTCAAATGTCATTTTACCAGCATCCACTTTTGCAAGGTCGAGTATATCGTTAATGAGTACAATCAATGCATCGCCACTCATTTTAATGGCGGTGAGATATTCCTTTTGCTTGGCAGTAAGGTCTGTTTTCAACACCACTTTTGTAAACCCAATTATGGCATTCATGGGAGTACGTATTTCATGGCTCATGTTTGAAAGAAACTGTTGCTTTGCTTTAACGGCATCTTCTGCTATTATCGTAGCACTTTCAGCTTTTACTTTTGCTTCTTCCGCAATGCCTGTTGCGAGCTCCGCAAATACAATGGCTTCTGTTAATTCTTTTTCAATTCTTTTTTGCTCTGTAATATCTCTCGCCACCACCACTGCACCAAGCACTCTTCCTCTCTCATCTTTATAAACAGAACCATTAAATAACACAGGAGTAAGCACCCCATCCCTTATGGTAAGCGGATAATCTGCCACAAAACCCTTGGCAAAAACCTCCTGATAGCCTTTGCGTGCTTTATCCGGTTCAGTGAAATAATTATAAAAATCTGTGCCGATTAATTTCTCACGCGACTCTCCGGTCACTTTTACAGTTGCCTGGTTCATGTCCGTAATTTTCCCTTCGGGACTAATGGTAAATAATGGATCGCGACTAGCTTCGATAAGACTGAGAGAATAGTTGGAAAGTAATTTTTGTGCCGTAACATCCCTGGCCGCTGCAAAAACGCCAAGCACTTTACCTTCGTCATCTTTATAAACGGAAGCATTATACAACACATCGATCAATTTCCCGTTTTTATGTTTTATCGTTAGCGGATAATCTGCCACAAAACCCTTTTCAAAAACTTGCAGATAACCTTCTTTTGCTTTTTCAGGCTCGGTAAAATAATTTGAGAAGCTGGTACCAATTAGTTTTTCCCGTTGAATACCTGTAACTTTTATTGATGCCTCATTCACATCAGTTATTTTTCCATCTATTGAGATGGTAACCAATGGATCTAAACTTGCTTCAATTAAACTACGGGAATATTGTGAAGTTAACTTCTCAGAATTGCTAAGTGCTTCAAGCGCAATATTGGCTGTTTCTCGTTTTTCTTTTTCCTCGTTTTGAATCACCAATTCTTTATTGGCTACTAACAATTCAGCTGCCCGATCTTCTTTCTCTTTGTTCTGAAATAAAAGTTCTTTGTTGGCAATGATAAGTTCTTCAGCTCGCTTTCCTTTCTCTTCATTTTGAAAAGCAAGCTCTTTGTTGGCCACAATTAATTCTTCCGCTCTTTTTCCTTTTTCATCATTCTGAAAGGCCAGCTCCTTGTTTGCTACGATTAATTCCTCAGCTCTTTTTCCCTTCTCATCATTTTGAAAGGCCAGTTCTTTGTTGGCTACTATTAATTCTTCAGCTCTCTTTCCTTTCTCATCATTTTGAAAAGCAAGCTCTTTGTTTGCGATGATTAATTCCTCTGCTCTTTTTCCCTTCTCTTCATTCTGAAAAGCAAGTTCTTTATTGGCTACGATTAATTCCTCTGCTCTTTTTCCTTTTTCTTCATTTTGAAAAGCAAGTTCCCTGTTGGCGATTATTAACTCGTTTGCACGCTTTTCCTTTTCGCCATTTTGAAAGGCAAGCTCTTTGTTGGCTACGATTAACTCCTCAGCTCGCTTTCCCTTCTCGTCATTTTGATAAGCAAGCTCTCTGTTTGCTATGATTAACTCATCTGAACGTTTTTCCTTCTCACCATTTTGAAAAACAAGTTCCTTATTGGCAATCACTAATTCATTTGCACGTTTTTCTTTCTCGTCATTTTGGAAAGCAAGTTCCTTGTTGGCGATTATTAATTCGTTTGCACGCTTTTCCTTCTCGTCATTTTGAAACGCAAGCTCCTTATTTGCAATCACTAATTCATTGGCACGTTTTTCCTTCTCCTCCCCCTGAAAGGCGATTTCCTTTTTAGCACTGATTAATTCATTTGTTTTTTTCCTGGTGGCCATTTCTACAGTGCTATTATATTTTCATTTCCTACTTCTTCAATCGGGTTTCTCCTTTTATCTTTCAATTGCTTAAAATGGGTTGGAGAAAGACCAGTTACCTTTTTAAACTGGTTGGATAAATGCGCCACACTGCTGTAATTCATTTTCCAGGCAATTTCAGTCATATTCAGTTCATCATAAATAATCAATTCTTTTATTCGTTCCACTTTATGCGCTATAGTAAAATGTTCAATGGTGGTTCCCTGTACTTCAGAAAATATATTTGCGAGATAAGTGTAATCATGATTCAGCTTTTCGCTTAAGTAATCTGAAAAATTTACTTTGATGGTTTCTTCAGTATTGTGAATCATTTCAATAATGGCAGTTTTTATTCTTTCAATCAGCATGGCTCGCTTGTCGTCCATTAATTCGAGCCCTGAATTGATTAAAGCAATTTTTAGTTGATCGCGTTGTTCAAGAGAGAGGTCTTCCATAATATCAACTTCACCTAAATCTACAATGATAAAATGCAGGCCAAGATCCTTTAAGACTTCCTTTACCGCCATTTTACAGCGGTTGCTCACCATATACTTAATGTATAATTTCAAATTAGCTGTATTGTTTAGGCAATACGGTCAAAGGTGAGGACAATAAAAAGTCATTTTGTTACATAACTAAATATATATGTTACATAATTCACACATTCTACCTGATTTTAGAAACATAATTCGAAAAAGTTTCCATTTTTCAGTTAAAGGGATGCAATAATTGCCTGAAGCTCTTCCTTTGTTTTACCCAATTTGATTTGAAGTTTACTGAGCATCAAATCTTTGCTTCCCTCTTCAAACAATAAATCGTTTTGGGTGAGCATTGCAAATTTCCTTTTGAGTTTCTCCTTCTTTTCCGTCCACGAACTTTTTAATCCTTCTTTACTTGCCATTTTTATTGAACTCAATTTTTTAACATAATTGTTGATCTAACTTGTGTGATCAAACTATTCATTTTCCTTTTCTGAACTTATAAAACAAACCAACCAATAAAACGGCAATTGCCATGTATGCCCACCAAGCTCCCATCATATAAATTTTTGTTTCAATTTTAATGTAAACTGTTAATTACTTACCCTTTTATCAGTAACAACAAGCAAAATACCGCCCACTAAAAGTAAGCCACCAATAATTGGCGACCATTGTACAGGATGATTTTTTTCTTTGTTGATTTGTATCGGACCTAAGTCAACTACTTTTTCAGTGGTGTAATAATTAAATCCTGTGTAAACCATCATCACAATTCCAATTATGATGAGGATAATTCCTGAAGTTTTAGTTTTCATGATTGTTTTTTTTGAGATTATTAATGTATGGCAAGTCCAAATGTTGAAACACCGGTTGAGAGATCAAGAAATAAACCAAGTCGCTTATTCATTCGATATTCTGCACCGGCATGCAAATCCAGGAATAAAGGATTCGCTCTCCTGTAATAATTTTTATCACCATAATATCCATCGTCCCATCTTGAGTTTACGATGGCAAATCCCAATGAACCGGCCGCATAAAAATCCCATTTGACATTGGCTTTTAATAGCTGATCAAAATAATAAGTACCTTTTACTCCAATCGGAACAACAGTTACATGATTGTAATAATAAGCATTAGGATAATTTTTATTACCCCAATAGTAGCTTCGGTTATAGGAGCTAAAACTAATAAATGGAGCCAGTGTAAAATTCCTTGCAACATCTAATTCGTAATCCGCATGGAACACAGGCATTGGACCTCCGGCATATCCGTAATATCCTATCCCTAATCCCAGGTTCAAGGTTCTGCCATACTTTTCAGATGGAGCAGCGTTTTGTGCTGAAACATTATATGTTAATACAATGAGTAATAAAACTGAGCTAATGATTGTTTTTTTCATTTTCTTATTTTTTGACAGTAATAAATATTTCATGGGACAAAGTTGCGCTCCTTTAACAAAATATGTGTTACACAACTTTTACTATTCGTTACATCATTCACACATTAAAAAATAAAACCAGAATCAGACAGTCATTTAATCAGTCATACCAAGAGAAATAAAATAAAATTTAGTCAGTATCATTAAAACACAAAAAGAGTTTTGATCTGAAAAAAAATTTCCAGATCAGAACTTATAATTAATAATCATTTCAGCAATATAAATATTGCAACACTTTTATAATGAAAAAAAATAAAAAATTCGCAAAGAATTTTATAGCGATCTTCTACCCTGGATAACTCTTAATAAGATAGCAATCATTGCAATCACCAATAGAATATGAATAAGGCCACCTCCAAAACCATATCCAACAAATCCGACTAGCCATAAAACAATTAATATGACAGCGATAACATAAAGTAAATTTCCCATAATAGTTTTTTTATTAGAGGACAAAGTTAAATGAGCCTGAAAGGAAAATTGTTACATAACTTTTGAAAAGAGTTACATAATTCACACATGCATTTTTTTTGGTTTGTTTATTAATTCCAGGGAACCTGATACACCATTGAATTAATATTTACTCCGGCACCCACCGATGCAAAAATGATGATACTCCCCTTTTTCAAAGTGTGATTTTCCAGTTTATTCTTACTAAATAAATCATACAGGGTTGGCAATGTAGCAACAGAGCTATTTCCCAACCATGATATGGTTAATGGCATAATATTGTCTGGTACTTGTTTAATTCCATATTCTTCATACAAACGTTTTAAAATAGCTTCCACCATTTTAGTGTTTGCCTGATGAATTAAAAGTTTATCCACTTTATCGAGCGTTAAACCTGCTCTTTCTAAACTCTCTCTAATTACCCCGGGAACCACTTTCAATGCGTGCTCATAAAGCGATCGGCCTTGCATTTTAAGAAACAAATTATTTACCGGATAATCAGGATTGTTTGATTTACCCATTCTTAAAACATAAGCATGTTCGGTAGCGGTTGTATGCGAACAATGAGACAAAATTCCTATCGGCTTATCACTTTCACGTGCTTCAACAAGTACAGCCCCAGCGCCATCAGAATAAATCATACTGTCGCGGTCGTGTGGGTCAGCAATGCGCGAAAGTGTTTCGGCTCCAATTACCAAAATTCTGCGTGCTGCCCTTGCGCGTATATAAAAATCAGATTGTATAAGTGCTTGCAGCCAGCCTGCGCAGCCAAAAGGCAAATCGTAACAAACTGTATTGGAGTTTTTAATACCTATTTGATGCTTAACTCTTGCAGCCAAAGCAGGAACAAATTCGCTTCTGCGATTATTTTCCTTTATATCACCAAAGTTATGCGCAACTATTATATAATCGATTGTTTCAATATCGATAGCTGCTGATTCAATGGCATCCTTAGCGGCAAAATAAGCAATATCAGATGTAACAAGGTCGTCAGTAATATAACGTCTTTCTTCTATACCTGTTATATCCTTAAATCTGCGAATAATTTCGGTATTGTCCTTTGTTAGCTTAACACCTTCGGCATCAAAAAAATCATGGGTCAAGAAGTCTTCATTCCTAATTATTCGAGTTGGCAGATAACTGCCACTTCCAATAATTACTGAATAATATTCTTTGTCAACATCTAATCCATCCATCAGAAAGTAAAAATTGTTTTATATTGATTTACGTTTAGGCATATAAACCACTTATTAGCGAAGATAACATTTAATAATTTAGAACAAACAAAGCTGAGCAAATATTAGCCTTTGGCCTTTACAGCTTGCATAATTTTGGTGGCAAACACAAAGTCGTTTACCTCTTTAATGTCGGTATGTTTTAACTCTTCGTAACTACCCTCCCAAAACTTCTTGCCTTTACTGATAAACACAATATGTTCTCCCATTTCTGTAACTGAGTTCATATCGTGGGTATTTATTATAGTGGTGATATTATATTCTTCAGTAATTTCTTTAATCAATTCATCAATTACAATGGATGTTTGCGGATCGAGACCTGAGTTAGGTTCATCACAAAATAGATATTGCGGATTCATGGCAATAGCCCGTGCGATACCCACACGTTTCTTCATGCCTCCGCTTATTTCACTGGGAAAAAGTTTATTTACCTTTTCCAGGCGCACACGCTGCAAACAAAAATTTACACGATCTAATTTTTCTTTATAGGATTGAGTGGTAAACATATTAAGCGGAAACATCACATTCTGTTCTACTGATAAAGAATCAAACAAAGCACCGCCTTGAAAAACCATTCCTATTTCCTGACGAATGGGCTTGCGTTCTTTAAAATTCATATCACTAAAATTACGACCGTCAAAATAAACAGCGCCTTTATCTACTTCAAACAATCCAACTACACATTTCATCAAAACGGTTTTTCCTGACCCACTTGCACCAATTATTAAATTGGTTTTACCCTGCTCAAAAACGCAAGAAACATCATCCAAAACCACCTTTCCATTAAATGCTTTGAAAATATTTTTTACTTCAATCATACAAGAATCAACTGTGTGAGGATATAATCGAAAATAAGAATTACAACACTGCTATATACAACTGCTTTTGTGCTGCTTTGGCCCACTTCTAAAGCGCCACCTTCGGTATAAAAACCATGATAGGATGAAACGCTGGTAATGATATAAGCGAAAACAACAGTTTTAATCATCGCAAAAGTGATGTTGAAAGGTAAAAACTGGTCTTGTACCCCTTTAATAAAATCGGCTGATGGAACCACACCCGATAAAGTACCGGCAGCCCAACCTCCCACAATTCCCATAAACATACTTAGCAAAACAACGCAAGGCAAAATAATCATTGCCGCTACCACTTTTGGAAGTGTTAAGTAACCCGAAGAATTAATTCCCATGATTTCGAGTGCATCAATTTGCTCAGTTACACGCATGGTACCAATTTCAGATGCAATGCTCGAGCCTACTTTGCCCGCAAGTACTAACATAATAATGGTGGGAGAAAACTCCAAAATGATGGAGTCTCTGGTTACAATGCCAACTGCATACAGTGGAACTAATGGATTCACCAGGTTATAAGCACTTTGAATGGTTATAATCGCACCCATGAATATAGAAGTAATGGCAACAATACCCATGGCTCCTATTCCAATAGCCACTAGTTCCCGCATTACCTGACGATAATAAACAACAAATTTTTCGGGCTTAATGAGTAAGCCGTACATAAATTTCCAATATCGCCCTATCTCAAACCAAAGTACCTTGAACATTGCGGGCTAAAAGTAGTAAAGAAGTAGTGAGTAGAAAGTAAAAGAATATCGCATTAACTGAAAGCTTTAGCGATTACTGCAAGGTTTAATAGAAACCGCATAACAATACAACAACTACTTCCCTATTTTTGCGTTTTATATCAGGATGAAATCATTGATTAAAAAATTACTGTTTTTTACGCTACTAATAACACTGCTGCAAGCATGTGGGATTTTTAAGAAAAAGTGCGATTGTCCACATTTCAGTAGCACCAGAATTCATCATCAAAAAAATTAGTCGGATTGTTTTTAACAGTCGATTAATTACTTAAAAACTTTATGCGCTAGTTTTCAGCTAGTTTGCCTATTTGCCAGTCGCAAAATATCGTTCCACCTTTCTATATTTCCTAAAAATAAGAGACTAACATTACGTTATCTTTGCTTTAATAAATGAATGCATTTTTTCTTGATGGTAGCCACAAAAACACTTAATAAAATTGCCAAAGGCAAAAGTTGCATCATCGAATCTTTCACCGATGAAGTGATGAAACAAAAACTTTTGGAAATGGGATGTTTGCCAGGCGAAACAATTACTGTTTCAAGATTTGCCCCTTTTGGTTGCCCAATGGCAATTGAAGTAGGAGGCGCCACCTTGAGTATTCGTTTAGAAGAAGCTAATACAATAATCGTTACACCCCTTTGATTGCAAAATAAGGAATGCAGAATGCAGATTTGAAGGTGCAACCTCACAACCCAAAAGTTGCACAAAAAGTAAAAGTTGCGCTGGTTGGAAATCCTAACAGTGGCAAGTCAACTTTATTTAATTTACTAACTGGTCTCAATCAAAAAGTTGCCAATTTTCCGGGCGTTACCGTTGAAAAAAAAACAGGACAAACAAAAATATTTCATTCAACCACTGGAGCAGCAACACAATTTGAAGTAATTGATTTACCTGGCACTTATAGCCTTTATCCAAAGTCGCCTGACGAAAGAATTCCGTTTGAAGTTTTATGCGACCCTAAAGAAGAAAGTCATCCTGATTGCGTAATTATTATTGTGGATGGCACTAATCTGAAACGCAGCTTATTTCTTGCTTCACAAGTTATCGATCTTAAAATACCAACCATCATTGCTTTAAATATGATGGATCTGGTTCGTGCGCATGGAGTAACTATTAATTTCAAAGAACTGGAGTTGCGAATGGGTGTTCGCATTGTGCCAATTAATGCACGTAGCAATGAAGGTATTGAAGAATTAAAACAAGTACTGGTAAATGATTTACCCATACCGGTGCGCGATATTTTTGAAACGGCCGAGTTAGCTCCTGCAATCGTAAAAGAAATCAAAGCAACACTTCATAGCAAAAGTGATTATGCTGCTTTCCAAATTGCACACCATGCTGATGCTCTAGAATCATTCTTAATTGCCGATGAACAAAAGAAAAAAATAAAAGAAATTGTTGGTTCCAATAGTTTTGATGCAGAAAAATTAAAATCGTTCGAAACACTTGAACGCTATAAAGTCATAAAAGAAATAATGAGTGTTTGCCTGCAACTAGGCAAAACAGAAACCAATGACTCCTGGAACAAAAAAATTGATCAATGGTTAATGCACCGTGTATGGGGCTATGTTTTTTTTCTACTCATATTGTTTGTCATCTTCCAGGCAATTTTTGCATGGGCACAATACCCAATGGAGTTTATCGACAGCTTTTTTGCGTTCACTAATTCATGGGTGCGGTCGCATTTACCTGCAGGCATACTTAATGATTTAATCACGAATGGAATACTTGCCGGAATTGGAGGCATCATCATTTTTGTTCCCCAAATTGCGTTGCTTTTTACATTTATTGCAATTTTAGAAGACACCGGATATATGTCGCGTGTTAGTTTCCTTATGGATAAACTAATGCGAAAGTTTGGACTGAACGGCAGATCGGTAATTCCATTAATCAGTGGGGTTGCTTGTGCCGTTCCTGCTATCATGTCAACTCGAA
>JANNXV010000041.1:0-20231 GCA_031409815.1 Bacteroidota bacterium | reverse complement strand
ACCGGCTGTTGCAGTAATTAAACTGCTCACTGTAATTCTTACTGTATCACGCGAAGTACACGTTCCGTTAACGATGGTCCACACAAAATTGTAAACACCGGCCACCAAACCTGTAACAGTACTTGTTGGGCTCGATGGTGTGGTGATAGTTCCACCACTCACTGCAGTCCATGTACCTGAACCCGGTGCTGCATTGTTACCGGCTAATGTTGCAGTATTTAAATTACATAGTTGTTGATCTGGTCCGGCACTGGAAGTAACTAATTGATCAATATGAATAACAACAGTGTCGCGTGTAATACAAGCACCTAATGCTATGGTCCATATGAAAGTGTTATTGCCAACTATAAGATTGCTCACTCCAGTTGTTGGTGACGAAGGTGTAGTTATAGTAGCTGAACCAGTAGTTGTCCAAACCCCTGCACCTGCAGATGGAACATTACCAGCCATTGTTGCGGTAGTGGCACCACACAAACTTTGATCGGGCCCAGCATTCGAAACTGAAGGAGCGCGTACAATTATTGCCATAGTGTCGCGAGAGACGCAAGCACCATTCGTAACACTCCAAACAAAGAAATAAAAACCAGCAGAGCTCAAACCGTTAATAACCGTGGTGGCGCTCGTTGGTGAAACAATGGTGGCTGAACTTGTTGTTGTCCATAATCCGGTTCCCGGAGCTGGATTGCTTCCATTCAGCGTAGCGGTTGGTGTTGTAGTACATACTTGTAAATCACTTCCGGCTGAAGCAACAATTGTTGCCGTAACAGTAATACGCATCGTGTCTTTATTTACACAAGATCCATTAGTTACTGTCCAAATAAAATTATAGGTTCCTGCTGTTGTTAATCCTGAAACAGTTGCATTAATTGATGTTGGATTTGAAATTGTTGCGCTACTTATTGTTGTCCAAAGTCCGGTTCCGGGTGATGGTGACGTTGCACTTAAAGTTGCTGTGCCGGGAATAGCACAAACAGCCTGATCAGCCCCAGCATTTGGTGTTGTTGACGCGCTTACCACAATTCGCATGGTATCTCTGAAAACACAAGCAAAGTTGGTAACAGTCCAAACAAAAGTATAAGTGCCTACTGTATTTAATCCGGTAACTGTTGATGAAGCAGACGAAGGGCTTGTTATTGTTGCACTACTTGTTGTGGTCCATAATCCGGTTCCTGGTGCAGGGCTACTGGCCGCTAATGTTGCAGTAGGTGTACTTATACAAATAGACTGGTCGGGTCCAGCATTAGGCACAATGGGATTATCTACTATAACCGTTACCTGATCGGCATCGCTGCATGCACCATCTGTTTGTACCCAGAAGAAAATATAAGTACCGGATGTAAGATTGGTAACCAGTGTTGTGTCATTTAAAGGACTAACAATGGTTGCAGAGGAAGGTGTAAACCAATTTGCAGATACTCCTGACACAATGGGCAAATTTGCATAGAGTGTAGTTGATGATGCAGGCGAACAAATATGAACCACATTGGGTGTAGCAATAGCCTCAATAATGTACATATTATGTGTAACTGACCTCACCTGACTGGCTGCATCTGTAACCGTTAGTGTTACCAATTTAATACCACCTGTATTGTAGGTATGGTTTGGGTTCTGTGCAGATGAAATACCTCCATCTCCAAATGTCCAACTCCAGCTAACAATACTACCTGAATAGCCACTGCTTAAATCAGTAAACGAAACTGAATTACTAATACATACAATGGAATCATTTACTGAGAAGGCAGCTGTAAATTGCGCCTTTGATGTAAATGAAATAAGCATCAGTGCTAACGCACAATACCACTTTTTGAGAAACCTAATCCGGATCATATTTTTCATTATATTACAATAACTATTAAGCCATTCTTACGGAAAAGCATAAATAGGGTTACAACACCTTTCCCAAAATGGGTTATTAATAATGGAAATTTTCTAATACTTAAATATCTAACCTGATAGCTTAGATGGCCTTAAAAAGCCATTACGTTTTACTAATTTTTGCAAATCAGCTATTAATCATTTTATTATGATTATTTAAAAAAATTTTGTAACCTTTCTGCTTCAAAATAACTTCTTAGAAACATAACCTAAAGTTGAAATGAAACATAAATTCATCATTCTTATTTTAATGTTGGTCAACCCGTACATTATGGTTTCCCAAGTGAGCATTAACTGGACACATTTTCTGGAGCAACGAAGCAAACCTGCCTTAGGATCCGAGCCATTTGCAGTTAGCTCATCAGGCAATGTATTTGTACCCTATGCTCATAAGTATCCAGGCATATTCAATAACACAGCCAGTATTGTTTCTTTAAGGTCTGCTGATGGCGCACAATTAAACAAGTACGACTTGCCGCAAACACTTGCCTCTTTTGGAGATTATCCTGCTGGTTTTGTAATGGATGGAGCAAACAATATTTATACTGGTTTCACTTATAATTATGATGACAATTACGATTTTGAAGATGGAAGATTGTTTAAACATAACGCGATGCTTGTGCCTCAATGGGATCGATACATATATGCTACAACTCCTCCCGGTTACGATTTTAGCATTGACCTTGCATTTTCACCCGGAAGTTTGTTTTGGCTTGCACAAAGGGCCGACTCTGGTTTCTGTGTAACTAAATATTCGACTAATGGCACGTTGTTATGGAAAAAATTAATCACCAAAACTCCATCATTTATTCGTACCGATGCCTCAGGAAATTTTTATCTGCTCGGAAGTATTGCGAATTCACTAAATGGTCAAGATATATATGTGAGTAAATACACCGCAACCGGATTATTTCTATGGGAAAATTACATTTCGGCTGCAATGGGAATGTTTACAGATAATTTCAGCGATTTTACTACCGATGCTGCAGGTAACGTTTATGTTACCGGAAGCAGTCAACGTTTTTCCACTGGTAGAGATATCATAACTGTTAAATTGAATAGTGATGGTATTTTGCAATGGAGCAGGCTTATTACCGGCTCGGGCAATCACAATGATTTTGGAAAAGCAATTACCGTGGATAATGCAGGTAATGTTTATGTAGCCGGAAGTATTTATGAGTCCAACAATGGAATCTTTTCCGATAACATTATTCTTCGAAAATATAATTCGGTCGGTACTGTTTTGGCAACAAGAAAATACAACCATGCCACTGGTATTAACGATTCTCCTTCCGATATTAAAGTTACAAATGCTAATAAAATTTATGTTGTTGGAAAAACTGGTGTCAGCTATTTATTTCAACAATACAGCACATCACTCGGGCCATCAGAATTTACCGATTTCTATACGCCTGATACTGCATCACTGATTGCTGGATTGGAAAGGATGGAAGCTAAAGGAGACCACCTTATAATTAGAAACAACAAGGCATACGTTTTGGGCGAATTTTTTTATGAGGCAAATTGCTGTGCAGATGATTTTTATGAAGAAACATTTATTCGCAAATATGCTATTCCTACTGCTCCGATTCGGATAGATGATGCAATTGCATTTGGTTCTTCAAGCATTAAATTATTTCCAAACCCGGCAAATGAGGTTTTGTATATCGAATCTTCGATGGAAATAAAAGAGGCAACAATTTATGATTTGACCGGAAGAGTAGTTATGCATATCTCAGAAATGGCAGCAGGTCTGATAAACATCTCATTTCTAAAGTCTGGTTTATACATCATTCAGATCGCTACTGCAGAAGGTAATACAGCACAACGTTTCGTTAAAAACTAGTTGACATTTTCTCTTTTTTTTCTAAAACAATTTTGCACAAATTTTTATTTATCAGCAGTTCTTTATCTGCTATAAATATATTTGCGCATTATGAAAAAGGATTCAATAACGCTATCACCGCAAAAATTAGTAAGTATCGCCAATGAGTTTGGCACTCCATTATATGTATATCACGCGGAACGTATAAAGCAACAATACAGTCGACTCACCAATTCATTTAGTGGAATCAATGCACGTATTTTTTACGCCTGCAAAGCGCTATCAAATATTAATGTGTTGAAATATATCAATAGCCTGGGAGCAGGTTTAGATACCGTTTCAATAGGTGAACTTTATCTTGGATTACAAGCTGGATTTAAACCTGAGAACCTAATTTTTACTCCCAATTGTGTGTCGATAGAAGAAATTATAGAAGCAAAGGAAAAAGGAGTAAATATTAATATTGATAACATTTCATTGCTTGAGCAGTTTGGGAATATGTTTGGAAGTAGCTATCCGGTTTGTATCCGAATCAACCCTCACATTATGGCAGGTGGTAATTATAAAATATCAACCGGGCATGTAGATAGTAAGTTTGGAATTTCTATTCATCAACTAAGACATATTGAACGCGTTGTAAAAACAACCGGATTGAAAGTAAAGGGATTGCACATGCACACAGGTTCTGAAATTATGGATACAGGTGTTTTTCTTCGAGGTGCCGAAATTATGTATGAACTAACAGAGCATTTTCCGAACTTAGAATTTATTGATATGGGTAGTGGCTTTAAAGTTCCTTACAAGCCCGATGATCCCGAAACCAATGTGGAGGAATTGGGTGTTATGTTAAGCGAAAGTTTTAATGCATTCTCAAAAAAATATAATCCTGATCTTCAACTTTGGTTCGAGCCGGGCAAATATTTGGTGAGTGCTTCCGGATATTTTATTGTGAAGGCCAATGTGGTGAAGCAAACCACTGCTACCGTTTTTGTAGGTGTTAATTCAGGATTTAATCATTTGATTCGCCCCATGTTTTATGATGCTTATCATTCCATCACCAATATTTCAAATCCAAATGGGGCTGAAAGAATATATACTGTGGTTGGAAATATTTGTGAAACCGACACATTTGCCTGGGATCGAAAACTGAATGAAGTGCGTGAAGGAGATTTACTGTGCTTCTACAATGCAGGTGCTTATGGATTTGAAATGTCGTCCAATTTTAATTCGCGATTAAAACCTGCTGAAGTTTTGGTTTTAAATGATAAAACCAGTTTGATTCGAAAAGCAGATTCGTTTTCAGATCTAATGAGAAACCAAATCGAAGTGTTGTAAAACCATGAGTACTTTACCAATGTATACACTTTAACGTTACACCTTCCTTTGAAAACGATTTAAGTGCTAAAACACTTTAGCCAGAAAGTAAATAGGTTCAATGTTTTGTATGAGATACGATCAATCTACTTCGTACTCCAACTTAATAGTAATGTTTGCCGTTTTTTTCTTGGAGGTGGTATTAAAGGAGCCTCCCCACGAAAAATCTTCGGATGAGTTTTGTGCCACAATCTGAAAAACTCCCATAGTTGCATTTTTAAGTTGTCCTACACTGCTACCTGCATTCTCTGCAATTTTTTTTGCACGTACATTGGCATCTTTGGTGGCCTGGGCAATCATTTCAATTTTTAGCTCAGCCAGTTTGGTATAATAGTATTTAGGTGGGTTGGAATAAAACTCCACACCTGAATTGATCAATTCGCTCACTTCACGTGAAATGTTTTCAATTTTATCCACTTCGCTGGATTCAATCTGCACATCTTGCCGTAGCTGGTAACCGGAGAAAACAGAACTGGTTCTGTTGCCATTATTATCATATCGCTCGTCAAATTGTTTACTTATTTCAACGGCTGAAAAAACGATGTTCTCCGGCTTAATTCCTTTGGAGGTAAGATACTTTTTTATTTGCGCTCTGTCGCCATCAAGTGCTGTATAAGCTTCTTTTAAAACCAGGTTTTTTCGGGTGAAAGAACCGCTCCACACAATCAGGTCCGACACAAAATCTTTATTACCCAAACCAGTAACAGAAATAGTGTTATTGGTTTTATTTCTGTTTACAAAAGCTTTGGAAAAAATAAGTGCGGTGAGAATAATTGCTATTGCAATAATGATGCTGTTAAAGTTTGATTTCATGGATCAACATTTTGATACTTGCAAACCTATTTAATTTATTAACTCAAAATAAATACCTACTAAAGAGTTTCGATTTAAATAGGCAATAGATTTACCAGAGAAAATTGAAAACAGTGATTATTTTATAATCGTTCTTAAAAAACTTTCTTAAGTTTGATCTTCAATAAAAACCTACCAATGAAAAAACTATTACTCCTTCACTTAATACTGATAATTGCAACAGTTTGTAAAGCTCAATTTATTACTATCAATTTTGAAACCCCTGATTCTTTGGTAAACATTGATACCACCATTGCAAACAACATTTGGCAGATTAGCGTTCCCGCAAAAACATTTTTTGATAGTGCATACTCTGCTCCAAATGCCATTGTTACCGACACACTTAATTTTTACCCTGACACTAATCTTTCTTCTTTTACCATAATGGTGTGGGATCCTTCCTGGATGTTTTGGGATCCTTCTATTGGAATTTCTTTTTGGCATAAATTCGATACGGACTCTTTGCAGGATGGTGGTTATATTGAAGTTTCGGTGGATAGTGGCGCTACTTGGACTAATATTGTTAACGCTTGGTATATCAGTTTACCCTGGCCCTTGGGTGGAACTTTTTATTATGATAGCAGTAATTTTTCAAATCCAATTATTGCCAATGGACAACCCGCCTTTACCGGTCGATCAGACACTGCTAATGGCGGTTGGCAATTCGCCCAATTCGGCTGGTGCTTTCCACCCGTAAATTGGGCTGATCCATATCCCATTTTTGTAAGGTTTACTTTTTCGAGTGATAGCGTCCATCACAATAAAGAAGGTTGGATGATTGATGATCTTCAGATATGGTATCTCGTATGCGAAGGCATTAAAGAAAACGTAGCTAACAATTTAATTTCAGTTTATCCAAACCCTTCTACCGATCAATTATTTATTAAACGGAAAGATGATAAAATCTCAGCCTCCATCCGGGTTATTGATCTGTTAGGCACACTAATTTTTGAAGATAAAAACTTTACTGCCGAAAGCATCAACACCAGAATATTTAAACCCGGTGTTTATTTGTTAAGATTTCAAGATGCAAAAAATATTTGCGTAAAGAAATTTGTGGTAGAGTAAATTGATTACTGTTTAATACGAAATAAAAATCCCGGCAAGTGTTATAACTGCCGGGATTTTTTGTTGTACTCAAGAATATTCTAATTCACCACCGGCAGAAAAGAATAATCTTTTCCGAACTCCAGCATCTGTTCTAAAAATGTTTTAGGGTATTCCACCTTCACATCTTTTATTTCATCCCCTTCCATAACAGGAACCAGTTTGGCCTGTATAAATCCGTTGTATGGAGCAATGTTTAGTTTTTCAAAACGCACATGCACTTCTTTCATTAATGCCTGGTCGGCTTTAACACCATAATTTTCTACCAAGTTTTTACCTGCATTAAAATCACCTTCCGATTTTATGCGTTGTATTTCACGCAGCAACTGACCAAACAAATCGCGCAATTTATTGTAATCGTTAATCACAAAAAAAGTTTTTCCATCACGCACTTGTTTCTCCATCACTTTGTCTTTGGCTCCCTTTTCAAAAGCCCAGGCAGCAATCAACTGTCGGTTACGCATGTGTGCCTCTTCAATATTTTCACCCGGTTTCAAACGGTAAAGTTGTGTCATCATCCCGTTAAGGATATAACTATCGTATTGCGCCTTACCTACTTCAAGCGATGGCATCACACCGATGTCGACCAATTTCTGATCCATGATGTAATACAATGCAACGAGATCAGCACGTGCTTCTTCCAGTGTGCCTGCATAATTTTTTAAAGTTTTATCAGTTGTTCCAATGCCAGGATTAATTTGTCCGGATGCATGGCCAATTACTTCGTGCATATCCACGTGTAAATCACCACAAATACCACCGAATTTTTTAACACGCTCAATTACTTCTTTGCTCGATCCAAACTCATCAATAGATGGACTTTTTGCTTTAGCATAATTATAGGCACCTACAATATTTCCAAGCGAAACCGATTTTGAACCATGTTGTTCGCGTATCCATTCATTATTCGGTAAATTAATTCCGATGGGTGTTGACGGTGCAGCATCACCACACTCTCCAATCACAGTAATTACTTTAGCTGAAATACCTTTCACATTTTTCTTTTTATGCTGATCCATTATCGGTGAATGATCTTCGAACCATTGTGCTTCTTTGCTGATGGTAGCAATGGTTTTGGTTGCTTCCATATCTTTCATACTCACCACTGCTTCGTAGCTCGATTTTTTTTGCAATGCATCCTGATACACCTCAATAAATCCAATCACCGCATCTACCTGACTCATGGTATCACTTACCCACGAAATGCTGTAATCATCAAAATCTTTTGGATTACCTGTTTGAAAAAACTGAACGAGTTTAGTGAACGTGTTTTTCTGTGTTTCGTTTTCTGCAACAGTAACTGCTTTCTGTAACCAAAAAACAATTTGTTCAATTGCAGGGCTGTACATCCCTCCCACTTTCCAGGTCTTCTCCACAATTTTTCCGTTTTCCTTTACCAGCTTCGAGTTAAATCCTAAAGGAGATTTGTCGCCAGGGTTTTGCTTTCCAAGCTTATCATAAAAATCTTCGGCTTCCTTTTGTGTAACACCTTCATAAAAATTATTGGCAGAGCCTTTTACCACATCAACTCCTCCGGCAAGATTGGTTTCCTTACCATCCACATTCGGATCGAACACTGCTGTCTGCATCAGTTTTAAATAATCATCCATGCTCAAACCTGCCAGCGGCAATTTAGTCTGGTCGCTGTTGCTGATTAGTTGTTTGAAATAATCAAATGTAAAATCAGGAATCATTTTATTGGCTGCATAATGATGATGCACTCCATTACTGAAAAAGAAACGTTTTGCATACACTTCAAACTTTTTATAATCTTCCGCATTCTTATCACCAGTATATGTTGTTAAAATGGCTTCGATGGTTTTGCGCACCCGCAGGTTGTTTTTGTTTTTCTGATCATAAAAAATATCGCGGCCACTTAAACCGGCTTTGTATAAATAATAAGCCAGTTGTTTTTGTTTCAGCGATAGCTCGTCAAAGCCTTTTACCTGGTAACGTAACACCTGGATATCGGCAAAACGATCGGCTAAGTAATCAAACTGTTGAGTTGAATCGGTTGAATCGCTTTTACTTTCTTGTTCTTTCTTAGTCTGGTTGCATGAAACTGAAAGTGCCATGCTTCCGGCCAATAGAATAATGGATAATTTGTTTCTCATTTAAGTATTTTTTTATTTGAGTCGCGAAACTATCCTTTTGCAAGGATTTGGCAGTAATGAATTCGACCAAAAGGAGAAAAGAAACGACAGCCTTCCATCCTCGCGAGGCACGAATCGATCTGTTTCATTGCAGCAGATCGCTTCGTGCCTCGCAATGACCTCACTAATATTATAAATATTTCTTAAAAATCTCCCAAACCACTATCCCTGCACAAACCGAAATATTCAAAGAATGTTTTGTTCCCTGTTGGGGAATTTCTATTGCTACATCGCAAACATTTATTACCTCCTGACTTACACCATCCACCTCATGTCCGAAAAAAAGCGCCAATTGCTTTTGCTCAGGCATTTCAAATTCCTGTAGCGGAATACTGTTTTTTGTTTGTTCGATGGCCGCCAGGTAAAAACCCTGCTGTTTTAATTGTTCAATAACTTTCAAGGTAGAATCTGCATATTCCCATTGCACCGTTTCGGTAGCACCCAATGCACTCTTTAAAATATCGCGGTTGGGAGGTATGGGAGTGATACCACATAAATAAATTTTGCTTACCCGAAAGGCATCAGCAGTACGAAAAACAGAACCTACATTCAAAGCACTCCGAACGTTATCCAGCACAATAACCACCGGCATTTTCTCGGTTTTTAAAAAGTCTTCAACAGAAATGCGTCCTAAATCCTCGTTTTTCGTTTTCTCCATCGGGTATTTTATACTTTCGCAAAAATAAGTGTTGAGGATTAGTGTTGAAGTGTTAAAGTGCTTGAGTATCGAAGTAAAACCTTGCTCCCTAAAACTTTAACACTTCAACACCTCAGCACCTCCACACAAATGCAACAGGCCCCCATTAAACCCATTAAGGAAAAGGAAGACTCCCCTTTGATGGTTCAATACAATACCATCAAAGCGAAGTATCCTGATGCTTTGCTGCTTTTTCGTGTAGGAGATTTTTATGAAACATTTAGCGAGGATGCAATTAAAACATCAAAAATTCTGGGGATTGTTTTAACCAAACGAAGCAATGGTTCCGCTTCGGAGATTGAGTTGGCTGGGTTTCCTTATCACTCATTGGACACTTATTTACCCCGACTTGTAAGAGCCGGAATGCGGGTGGCTATTTGCGATCAACTGGAAGATCCGAAACTCACCAAGAAAATTGTAAAGCGCGGGGTAACGGAAATAATAACTCCTGGTGTTGCCTTTAGTGATAAAATTCTGGATCATAAATCCAATAATTTTCTGGCAGCCATTCATACTATCAATAACACCACCGGCATTGCATTGATTGATGTGAGTACCGGAGAATTTTTAGTAACACAAGGCACCGGAGAATATCCCGATAAAATATTGCAAAGTTTTGACCCGAGTGAAGTATTGCTTTCCAAGCCTGCCATGCGAACTTTTGAACAGCAATACGGCAAACGGTTTTATACTTATTCTATTGACGATTGGATTTTTCAAAGTACGTATGCTAACGATGTATTACTCAAGCATTTTGAAACAGCATCGCTAAAAGGTTTTGGTGTTGAAGAATTAGATTGTGGAATTATTGCAGCCGGAGCCATCATTCACTATTTGCAAACCATGCAACCCGATCGTTTGCAACACATCAATCGCATTGCGCGCGTGGAAGAAGAACGATATGTGTGGCTGGATAAATTCACCATCCGTAATCTTGAACTGATAAACTCGCCTCACGAAAAAGCACGCACACTGCTCGAAGTGCTGGACAAAACTGTTTCACCGATGGGTTCGCGAATGATGCGAAGATGGATTTTGTTACCCTTAAAAGAAAGGGTTACGGTTGAAGAACGACTGGAAGTGGTGGAATTTTTTAGCAAGCATGATGAAACCGCTCATTTTATTTCTCAACAATTAAAAGTAATAGGCGATTTAGAGCGATTGACTTCAAAAATCTCCATCCGTAAAATCAATCCACGCGAAGTACAGCAATTAAAGCGTGCATTAACTGCATTAGATCCCATTCGTTCCACGTGTTTAAAAACCAATAGTCACGGATTAAAAACCATTGCAGAACAAATAAACCTCTGTGCTGAATTATTAAAAAGGGTGGAAGCCACCATTCAGGACGACCCTCCGGCCATGATGAATAAAGGCGGGGTTATAAGTAAAGGAATTTCTGCTGAGTTGGATGATTTGCGCGAGATTGCTTATTCCGGCAAAGATTATTTGTTAAAAATTCAACAAGACGAGATTCAGAAGACCGGTATCACGAATCTCAAGATTGCATTCAATAATGTGTTTGGTTATTTTATTGAAGTAACCAATTCGCATAAACACAAAGTGCCCGCTGAATGGATTCGCAAGCAAACATTAACCAATGCCGAGCGTTACATCACCGAAGAGTTAAAACATTACGAAGAAAAAATTTTAGGGGCTGAAGAAAAAATTTTAACACTCGAAGAAAAATTGTTTTTAGAGCTGATTGCTGAAATGGCTGAATACATTCCACCTCTGCAGCTTAATGCTAATTTAATTGCACGTTTGGATTGCCTTTTATCTTTTTCCACAGCAGCATTGGAATACAATTATGTGAAACCTCATTTGAATGATGGTTTAGCCATTGACATTCGAAGCGGTCGTCATCCTGTTTTGGAAAGGCAATTGCCTTTGGGAGAATCCTACATTGCCAATGATGTTTACCTCGACCAGGACAATCAGCAGATCATCGTTATCACAGGTCCAAATATGTCGGGTAAGTCGGCATTGCTCAGGCAAACTGCTTTGATAGTTTTAATGGCACAAACCGGAAGTTTTGTTCCGGCAGCATCCGCAGAAATCGGGATGGTGGATAAGATTTTTACGCGCGTTGGCGCTTCTGATAATATCTCGCAGGGCGAATCCACATTTATGGTGGAAATGAATGAAACAGCCAGCATCCTTAACAATATCTCATCTCGCAGCTTGATATTGCTGGATGAAATAGGCAGAGGAACCAGCACCTATGATGGTATTTCCATTGCGTGGGCCATTGCAGAGTACCTGCACGAACATCCACAGGCCAAGGCAAAGACTTTGTTTGCAACGCATTACCACGAATTGAACGAAATGACCGCTCAATTTTCACGCATTAAGAATTACCATATTGCGATTAAAGAGAGCGGAAATAAAATTCTTTTTCTCCGAAAATTTATTCCTGGAGGAAGTGAACATAGTTTCGGTATTCATGTGGCAAAAATGGCGGGCATGCCCGATTCCATTGTGCATCGTGCCGATAAAATGCTGGGCACATTAGAAAAAGCACACAGTAATACTGAATTAATCCGATCCTCCAACATTACTGAACGGAACGAACATCTGCAATTAAGTTTTTTTCAGTTGGACGATCCGCTACTGGAACAAATTCGTGATGAAATATTGCAAACTGATATTGAGACACTTACACCAGTAGAAGCATTACTCAAGCTGCATGAAATTAAAAAGATGATTGCAAAGGAAAAAGCGAAAAAATGAAAGCCTGATTACATTAATAAAACATTCTCCGCGCTCCCCCTTTAATTCCCTAAAGGGACACCAAGTGCCCGACTGTTCCCCTTTAGGGGTTAGGGGTATTTAAAGTTGAAATATTATTTTTTAGAATAGATCCTGAATGTCGAATAATGAAGTGAGATTTCCATTCAAAATTTAATGTTCAACATTCATCATTCAACATTTTATTTATATTTGCCCTCGCATTAGCGAAAGTAGCTCAGTTGGTAGAGCGTCCCGCCAGTGCGGGAAGGTCGCGAGTTCTTTAGGTAATTGAAAAAAAGATGTATTACGCATACATTCTGATTTCTGAAAAAAGTGGAAAATATTATGTTGGGCATTCGTCTGATCTGGCGGAAAGAATAAAGACTCATAACGCAGGCAAAGTAATATCAACCAGAAATAAAGGCCCTTGGGCATGTGTCTACTTTGAAGAATTTGATTCAAGGTTGGAAGCAAACAGGAGGGAGATTGAAATAAAAAGTAAAAAGAGTAGAAAGTATATTGAAGAATTAATTATTAATAAGCGAAAGTAGCTCAGTTGGTAGAGCGCAACCTTGCCAAGGTTGAGGTCGCGAGTTCGAGACTCGTCTTTCGCTCCACAGTAAAAACCCTCTCACTACCGAGAGGGTATTTAGTTTACAACACAACTGTAAGCTAAAGTTGCCCGGGTGGTGGAATTGGTAGACACGCAGGACTTAAAATCCTGTGACCTCAACAGTCGTACGAGTTCGATTCTCGTCCCGGGTACAACCTCTCGATAGAGAGGTTTTTTTAATTTTTTCCACCACTTTGAATTGAATTTCCCCAGCTTCATTCCATTTCTCCCCTGTTGGTGTCCCACCAACAGGCACACGGTTTACACGCACCCATTTTTTTAGCAATCGCATTTAGACATGTTCAATTGGTGCAATACCAACAGTGCAGAAACGGACATTGATTAATTTAATATACTTACGCATTATATGGATGAATATGGTTGAGATTATTAATGGTAAGGAGAACATGTATTCCGTTTTAGAATCTTCCTCCGTAGGTGCGTACACCAAAAGGAGAGAAAAGAATGAGAAAATAATGTAAACTATTATGATAAAAACATTAGAATTTTTTTATTATTGCTTTTATAGTTCTATTAGAAAAACTCCCGGAGATAGCAGTCCACGAAGAGCAAGTTTTGGTTTATCCACAGCGATATCTTTATATTTTTTTTCTTTGTGTTTATTAATTGTAATTGTATTCCGGTTACAAATACCTTCTAGTAGTTGGAAGTTTAGTGTCCCTGCAGCCGTTATATTTCTTATTATTGGTAGACTTGTTCCCAGGTTTTTAGTCGATAGCAAAAGATATATCACAATAATCGAGAGCTATAATGGAATTTCAAAAAGAAGGAAGAATTTTTACATCTTTATTGGAATAATTAGCTTTGTCTTTTCATTTGTCAGTTATATTTATACTAGTATACTTTTTAATGATTATGCTAAATCGATTATAGAAGGGAGGTAATTATACGATAAACTTATTTTCATAAACTTTTGTGAAATTGTATTTGAGAAAACTAATTACTACATGTAGCTTTCATGAATAATAAATATACTTTTTTCTCCCCGGTTGGTGTCCCACCAACCGGCACATGTACAACCTCTTTACTAAAAATATTCTTTTCACAACCCCAAAACGAAATTTTTCCCTCTTTCATTCCATTATTTTTGCAGTTAAGTAATTACCGGTGATATGTCAGAAAAAATAAAGTCGATAAAAAAATATTCCTTTCAATTTGGTCAGCGTTCGTTTGGAAACTGGAGCGAGGTGGAAGATGAACCAGTGCTGGCTTCTATAACTCAGTATGATGAACAGGGCCGTGTAGTAGAAGAAGTGAAATACGATTTAGACGGAGAGGTGGAAGAGCATCATCATTATAAGTATGACAACGCTGGCCGTGTGATTGAATATAAAATGGAAATGCCTTCGGATGAAGTGGAGGAATCGACCCGCACCACACGCAATGAAAAAGGTTTTGCAACCTGCATTCAAAAATTCTATGGTGAGGATGGTGGTGAAAAGCGGGAATTCAGTTACAATCATTTAGATGAAATAGCATCTATTTTGCATTTTGATGAGGAAGGTGTGCTTGAACAAAAAGAAGTTTTTAGTTACGATGACAAAAAACGTTTGCAGAAACGAGAGGTTTATTCGGGCAACGACAAACTGGAGAAATCAACAGTTTTCAATTATGGAGAAAACGAACAACTTTTGGAACAAATAGAATACGATGACAAAAACAATTTGCTGAGTAAAGTTGTTTTTACTTACGATGAACATGGTGATGAGATTAAAACACTTCAAACAAATAGCAAAGGGGAAAAGACCAATCAAATAATTACTCAGTATGATTATTTGCATCGACCTGTAATTAGAAAGTCGTCCGGATTTTACACACGCATCACCAATTATGCGTACGATGAAAAAGGAAATCTTACTGAAGAATCGTTAAGTGACGAAAATGGAATGGTGATTACCCGCAGCTTGCACGATTACGATGAAAACAATCGTTTGGCAGCAGACGCTTATTATGAAACAGATTTAACACGCGGTGGCCGCGATACCAGTTTGGGTAGCAGATATGAATATGAATTTTACGCTTAATTTTATTTTGTCATGCTGAGGAACGAAGCATCTCTCAGCACATTTTAGAGATGCTTCGTTCCTCAGCATGACAGACTATTTTAAATAATTTACTATTATGGCATACAAAAATCTCCAACATTTTATTCAGACTTTAGAAGAGCGTGGAGAATTAGTACGAATTAAGGAGCGAGTGAATCCGCATCTTGAAATTACAGAAATCACCGATCGCATTTCCAAACAATACGGACCGGCTTTGTTATTTGAAAATACCGGCTACGACTTTCCGGTGCTCATTAATTCGATGGGTACCGAACAACGAATGGCACTTGCGTTGGGTGTCGATCGGTTGGATGATGTGGCTCACGAAATCGAAAAGCTTTTTAAAACGATGACCAGTCCAAAAAATAATTTTTTGGATAAATTAAAAATGCTTCCCCAACTTGGAGAAATTGCATCGTGGATGCCGAAAGTAATTAGTGGCAGAGGAGATTGTCAGCAGGTGGTGATGAAAGATCCAGATGTTACAAAACTTCCTGTTTTAAAATGCTGGCCCGAAGATGGCGGACCATTTATCACATTACCTGTTATTCAAACACGTGATCCATTAACCGGAATTCGCAATGTAGGTTTGTACCGCATGCAGGTTTTTGAAAAAACTTTAACTGCCATGCACTGGCACAGGCACAAAGTTTCGGCCCGTCATTTTAATGAGTACAAAAAATTAAAACAACGCATGCCGGTGGTATTGAGTATTGGTGGCGACCCAGCTTATACCTACTCAGCCACTGCACCGCTGCCTGATGGTGTTGATGAATTTATGCTAGCCGGTTTTCTACGAAAAAAAAGAGTAGAACTCGTGCAATGCTTAACGCAGGATATGCAGGTGCCGGCAGATGCCGATATAATTATTGAAGGTTATATTAATCCGGAAGAAGACTTTATTTGGGAAGGTCCGTTTGGAGATCACACCGGTTACTATTCACTGGCTGATTTTTATCCGCGCTTTCATATCACTGCAATTACACATCGTAAGGATGCTGTTTATCTGGCCACCATTGTAGGCATTCCTCCACAGGAAGATGCTTGGATTGGCAAAGCAACGGAACGGATTTTTCTGGCTCCCATCAAAATGACAATGGTGCCTGAAATTGTGGATATGGTTTTGCCGGTTGAAGGTGTGTTTCACAATCTGGTAATCGTAAAAATCAAAAAAGATTATCCCGGTCAGGCATTAAAGGTGATGAACTCCATGTGGGGAGCCGGGCAAATGATGTTTACCAAAATGATGATTGTGGTGGATGGAGATGTAAATATTCACGATCAATATGAAGTAGCAAAATATGTTTCAGAACATGTAGATGTTAGTACCGACATTACTTTTTCGCAAGGACCAACAGATGTATTAGATCACAGTTGTTCGCGCATGGCGTTTGGTGGTAAAATGGGAATTGATGCCACAAAAAAATTAGAAGAAGAACGTGAGCCTAGCTATCGTCACCAACCTATTTCGGTTGACGACTTAAAGGAATCTATTGCTGCCATTGAAGCAACAATTAAAAATCATGGTGAAATTGATGCAGTGAATTCAAAATTACTTTCGGCCGGTGTTCCAATGGTATTTGTTGCAATTAACAAAACGCAAGTGAATCAAGTGAAAGAAGTGGCCGCGAAGTTATTCGCATCTATTGCCTTTCACAAAATAAAAATGATGATTTTTCTGGATCACAACATGGACATTTCTGATATTGCAGATGCGGTGTGGCGTTTCTCCAATAATGTGGACCCCAAAAGAGATCACTTGTTTATTGCAGCAAAAGAAAAAGGAGAGTTTAATCACATTGTTTTTGATGGCACACGAAAAACAAAAGAGTTGGATGGTTTCGAGCGCGACTGGCCTAATATTCTCGCATCGGATGATGCCACTATCAAAAGTGTAGATGCCATGTGGGATCGCTTAGGGCTGGGTAAATTTATTCCTTCACCATCATTAAAATACGGCAATCAGTTATATAAAGGTGGAGCGGTGGTGGAAGAATGAATTAAATCTTTTACAAAATTTACAATTTTGAAATCAGGCGATTGTAATCACTATGGGTACCAATCCAAAACCAGATCATCGTATTCTTCTCTTTAACTCCAATTGCCCTGTATGAAATTCCAATGCGAATGGAATAAACAGGTTTTGAATTATGGATTTTCTTAAAGTGAAATGAAGGATGCGATTCATCTTTTTGCCAAAGACGATAAGTTTTTCTCGCGGCTTCCTTTATAGATTCAGGTAAGTAAGCATAAGATTTGCGAAAGCGTTCAGTAGTAACTGATTTCATTTAAGATTCAACTCTTTAGTTTTGCCCTCCTTATATTCAGACAAAGCTTCTGCTGCCATATTACCTAAATGTTGTTGCGATTCAGCAAACGATTTTTGCCATTTTAATTCGGCTGAAAGCATTTTTGCAATTGAATTTTGTTGACTGGCAGGAAGGCCGCTTATTTTTTCGAATACAATTTTAAGTGCGTTGGTCATTGCAAATTTGTTTCAAAATGTTTAAATGTAAATTATTGTTACAAATTTAGTGAGTTTTTACCACCAATGAGAGTGTTGCAAACCTTTCGAGATAATAAAAAACACTGATAGACCTTCGCCTATTTCAAACTAAACTCTGCTACAATCGGATAATGATCACTCAATTTTGAATTAATTTTTTTGTAGCTATTGCATTGCAAACGCTTGTCATGTAAAATATAATCGATTCTAAAAAAAGGTACTGCTCCTGAATAAGTAACTCCAAATCCTTTTCCGTTTTCTACAAATGCATCGCATAACTCTTTACTTAACACACCGTAAGTATAGGCGTAAGGCGGATCGTTAAAATCTCCGCAGAGAATAACAGGATAAGGCGATGAAACAATATGTGCCTTTAATTCATCAGCCTGCACAGCTCGCTTACTACTTGCTTTCTTCAATCGCTTTAAAATTGACTCGCTTCTTTTTACTGCTTCATCACTATTGGTACTATCCGGCTCCTCTAGAAATTTGGTATCTTCTTCTTTAAAATGATTCGATTGCAAGTGTGCATTATATACTCTTATCGTATCATCATTCACTTTTAAATCAGTATAAATGGCAAAGTTGGTATTGCCTTGTTCAAAGATGGCGGTTCCACGATTGACTATCGGATAGGTAGAAAATGTGGCCAATCCCCAGTGATCAATTTTGCGAAGTGTAATTCCATATTTAACATGACTTTCTGAATTCAACAATTTTTCTAAGTCCTTCGTGTTTTGAAAATTACCTTTATCACGCGTATAATATTCCTGAAAACAAATGATGTTGGGTGATGCTTCTTTCAGCATTTCAAAAATTTTTGCACGTGTTTTTAAATTGCCGGTCCAGTTATACAAGTCAAACAGCCGAACATTGTAATTCATTACTTTCAACTGCTGCTCCTTGGCCTTCGACTCAAAATTCATCTGAAAAAACAAACCCGGTTTTGGATACGTAATTGCAATAGCAACCACTGAAATAAAAATAAAACGATGCAACTGCAATAACCAATAAGCTAAAAACGCCAGATTAATAATGAACCAAAAAGGGTAACTGATAGCTATTAATTCAAGCAACCAGAATTTTGCAGGACTCACAAAAGATGAAAAGTGCGAGATTAAAATAGCCATTGCAGCCAAAATATTAAAAAAGGACATCACCCGATTTAAAGCCCTGGTTGCACTAAAAGCGTGGTGTTTATTTGTATTCATTCTTGATTAAAGGAAACGTTGTAATGGGGACAACAAATTAAAGCAAAAATGCTGTGTAGATTCCTTCATTATTGTAAACAAACGCTAACATGGTTGTAAGTATTTTTGTGTGCTGATAATTTATGCTTCACGAATTCAAACTTGGTTTTTCTCCCTGCCCCAACGACACATTTATATTTGATGCTTTGGTGCATCAGCGGTTTGAATCGCCCTTAAAAGTTATTCCAGAACTGCACGATGTGGAAGCACTTAATCAAAAAGCAAGGCAACAGGAATTGGATATTACCAAACTCAGTTTCAACGCTTACGCATTTGTATCGGAACATTACCAGATTTTAAATTCGGGTAGCGCATTAGGCAGAAATTGTGGACCCTTGTTGATCAGCCAAAAGAAATTTGATTTTAGCGAAATCAATAATTTACGGATTGCTATTCCGGGCAAATACACCACTGCTAATTTACTGTTAAGCATTTTCGCTCCGCTGGCAACCGATAAAACAGAAATGATTTTTTCGGCTATCGAAGAGGCTGTACTCTCCGGAAAATTTGACGCAGGATTAATTATTCACGAAAACCGTTTTACTTATGCCGAAAAGGGATTGCAAAAAATTGCCGATATGGGAGAATTATGGGAACATAATTTTCATGCTCCCATTCCGTTAGGATGCATTGCAGTGCGCAGAAGTTTGCCTGAGATGGAAAAAAAAATGATTGAAGCAGCCATTTTTGAAAGTGTGAATTATGCTTTTGAAAATCCACACACTTCGCGCCCCTATATCCATCAACACTCACAAGAAATGAGTGAAGAAGTGCAACAGCAGCACATTAAACTTTATGTGAACGAATTTTCAATAGATTTGGACGAGGAAGGACAAAAAGCCATTCGAAAATTATTTACTGAAGGACAAAGGGCCGGCTTACTGCCTAATTTAAAAGAACCTATATTTTTATAAAACAAAAGTATCATGATTGTAGTTACCGGTGCAGCCGGATTTATTGGAAGTTGTTTAGTGCAAAAATTAAACAACGAAGGCAGAGAAGACCTCATACTGGTGGATGACTTTTCGCACCCAAACAAAGAAGCCAATTTAGCTGGCAAAAAATATACGCAACAAATTGATCGCGATCAGTTTCACGAATGGTTAGAGTTACACGCCATCAATATTGATATTGTGTACCACATTGGAGCGCGCACCGACACCACCGAATTTGATGTGTC
>JANNXV010000040.1:0-5733 GCA_031409815.1 Bacteroidota bacterium | reverse complement strand
CTCGTGCCGATAGTATTAAGAGTGCCATTAAGGCTGGCTCTCCATTTATTTTTATGGCCATGCAATTTTCAACTGACGAAGGATCGAAACTTAAGAGTGGAGACTTAGGTTGGTTTCAACCTGGAATGATGGTTCCATCATTTAATGATGCTTGTTTTGAAGGTAAAAAGGGTGATATGCCTATTGTTGAATCGCAATTTGGTATCCATTTAATTGAAATTGAAGACCAAGGAAAATCAAGCAAACAGGTACGAGTTGCAACAGTTGAGAAAAGAAGTGAAGCAAGTTCAAAAACCTATCAAATGGTTTTTCAGAAAGCTAATGAGTTTGCAGGCAAAAACACCACTGCTGAATTGTTTGATAAGGCCGTTAAAGATCAAAATCTTAATAAGTTAACTGAAACCAATGTACAAGAAAATGCACGCCAAGTAGGAGCGTTAGAAGGGTCTAAAGAATTAATTCGTTGGGCTTATAAATCAAACAAAGGAGATGTATCCAAAGCATTTGAATTTGGAAACAAATTTGTGATTGCTAAACTTACTGAAATCCGTGAAAAGGGAATATCACCACTTGAACAAGTTAAGGATCAATTGATGGTAGAAGCCAGAAGAGATAAGAAAGCTGAAATGTTAATTAAAAAGTTAGAAGGTGCTACCGCAAGTGTTGAAGCAGCAGCCGCAAAAGTTGGTGAACAAGTTCAAAATGCTGATAATGTAAATTTTGGTACGCCATTTTTAGGTAGTGCAGCTATGGAACCAAAGGTTGTTGGACAGATTCTTACAATGAAAGCTGGAACGATTACAAAGCCAATGAAAGGACAGGCTGGTGTTTATGTAATTCAAATTGTAAGTTATAAGGAAGCTACACTTCCAAAGGATTTTAAAGAACAACAAAAGCAAATAGCCCAGCAATTACAAAGTCGTTCGCAATATGAGGTAACAAATGCTTTACGTGAAAAAGCAAATATTACTGATAATAGAGGTAGATTTTACTAGTCTGGCTTAGTTAAATAATTGAATATAAAAAGTCCGCGATGCTATCGTGGACTTTTTTTTTGACAAAAAAAATGGGCGAACCTGAAAAATAAGAGTTCGCCCTAACCAACCTAACCAAGAATATAAACGCACAAACTCAGAAATTGTTTTAAAATTTAAAAATTTTTTCGAAAAATTATGTGAACTATCTTAATATTAGTTAATTGCAGATTTTGTAGAAAGAATTCGTTACGGATAGATCCGTATAAACTAGTCTTTCCAAAGATTTTCTCTTTTCAGCTTAACGTTTCCTTTAAAGAAAATCTTGGTACTTTGTTCAAATGAAGGCGTATAGTCCGAAACAAAAAAACGGTGTTTATGTGCCTTTCCTTTATGAAGCAAATGATGTTTTTCTAACTCACTTTTAACGTTTTCTGCAACAATTTGTGCCGAATCAACAATAGTAACCCGGTTTTTGTAGTATGATTCAATCTCAGGTTTAATTAGTGGATAATGCGTACAACCCAGAATAATGCTATCAATGCTTTTTAATTTGGGTCGGGATAAATAGTCGTTAATGATTGTACGACTGATTTTGTTATTAAAAAATCCCTCTTCAATCATCGGAGCCAATAGCGGTGTAGCCTGAGAAGAAACAATCAACTTCTTATTTGCTTTTGAAATTTTTTGCGCATAAACATCGCTTCGAATCGTAGCCTTGGTACCAATAATTCCAATATGTTTGGTTTTTAAATCATGGCTAACATAATTAACAACAGGGTCAATTACATTCACCAAAATAGCTTGCTTACCAATATGCTTCTTTACAACATCAAATGCTACTGATGATATACTATTGCATGCAATAATTACCATTTTACATTTATGTGAAATTAAAAAGTCGCTAATGGCGGTTGACCATTTTTGAATGGCAGTTGGCGATTTATCACCATAAGGTAAATGAGCAGTGTCTCCAAAATAAATCAGAGTCTCGTTTGGAAGCAACTCGTTTATTGCACTGGCCACAGTTAACCCCCCTATTCCGGAGTCAAAAATTCCAAGCGGTTGTGAGGGAGACATTGTTTTATTTAACGATGAAATTATAGAGAATATGTATTGAATACAAAAAAAGCTGCATAATAAATTAATGCAGCTTTTTCAAGTTGGTATTTTCTACTCATAAATTTTTAGGAAAAATACTATTATTTAAGTCCAAGCTTAGCTTTTACAAGACTCATAATATCATCTGAATCCTGCGCAAAAAGCAGGGCGCCAACACTGGTATCAAATACATATGAAAAGCTTTTTTCTTTCGCAACACCTTTTATGGCATCTTCAGCTTTTTTAATAATAGGAGAATAAATTTCTTCCTTCTTCTTTTGAATAGATGATTGAGCACTTTCCTGGAAATCCTGAATACGTTGTTCCAAATCACTAATCTCCTTTAGCTTAGCATCCTTAATTGGATCGGCCATCGATTGTTCTTTAGTTTTGTAATCCTGAACTTTATTTTGATATTCAGCAGTCATTGTTTTTAGTTGTGCTTCTAATGAAGAACCAAATTTTTGAATGGTGGTATCAGCACTTCTTGTTTCTGGCATTTGCTGCAGTAATTGTGATGAATTAATGTGGCCGAATTTTGGTGTTTGCGCATTAACTTTTACAGAAATGAGAACCAAAATAATGAAAGTGAATTTTAAGAATTTAGACATGTTTTTTATGATGTGTTTAGAAAATTGTTTTTTGTATTTTGAATTTAGAAAGTATTATTTACGCTGATCTGAGTTTTCTTTTGGAGCGCTTGGAGGCGCTTGGCTGTCGCCTGTTTTACCTGATCCACCGCTTGTTCCTCCGGCACCTCCACCGGTTTTTGTTCCGGCTTTATAACCCATTGATAATAGTATATCATCACTCTTATCATATTTAGGATTGGTATAAAGCATCGATAAATGATCACTGCTTTTATCAAAAATAACTGCATAACCTTGATCGGTTGCTAGTTTTTTTACAGCATTAAATATTTTATCCTGAATGGGCTTTACTAATTCTTGCTTTTTCTTAAATAGTTCGCCTTCAAACCCAAACTTTTGCTTCTGAAACTCTTTTACTTCTTTTTCTTTGGTGGTGATTTCAGTTTCACGTTTGCGTTTCATTTCTTCAGTTAAAAGAATTTGTTCGGCCTGATAATCTTTATACAGTTTGTCGATAACAGCATACTTGGCTTCAATATCTTTTTGCCAATTGAGCGAAACCTGATCGAGTTGTTGTTGTGCGGCTTTATACTCAGAAATGTTATCTAAGATATATTGAGTATCCACAAAAGCGTATTTCTGAGCAAATAGGGAGGTATTTGCAGTCAGGATAAATACGAAAACCAGAAATGATTTAATATGTTTTTGCATGAGAATTTATTTTCTTCAGCTATTTAAATTTCCGTGCCAAAAATAGAAAAATTTGCTTTGTAACTGAAGTTGTGATGAAGTGAGGATTAATATATTGATGAATTTAACTATTTAACTAAAACTGTTGCCCAATTGTAAAATGAAAATGACTTCCATTTACACCAGGTAGATTTTTTACCTCATCAAAGCCATAGCCCCAATCCAGTCCTAACAAACCGAACATTGGTAAAAATATTCTAAACCCACAGCCTGCAGAACGATACATACTAAAAGGATTAAATTCTTTAAAGGTTAACCAGTTGTTGCCACCCTCAATAAATCCAAGCGTGTAGATAGTTGCCTGTGGGTTAAGAGATACCGGAAAACGAAGTTCGCAGGTGAATTTGTCATAAACAGTGCCACCTATATAGCCGCTGTTGCTTCTCGGTGTAAGTGAATTATTTTCATAACCACGCATTCCAATAATCTCACGACCGTCAAGTGAGAATCCACTCAATCCATCACCGCCCAAATAAAAACGTTCGAATGGTGAAGACCCGATTTCCTCATTGTAATAGCCTAAAAATCCAAAATTAGTTCGGGCATTTAAAACGAATTTATTACCGATTCCCTTAAACCAAGAGCCATTGAATTTGAATTTATAATATTCGATCCATTTATATTTAAATTGAGCTGGGGTGTTGGAGTAATCAATACTTTTATTATTACCCATTAGCGAGTAAGGTAATGTTGCCTCAGCTGTAAATGAAACTTGCGACCCAGTTCTGATCCAAATAAAACCATCTACCGAATTACGTGAGACTGTTTGCTGAAAACTTAGGTTGTTAGAAGTTCCATCACTAAACAAAAAGCTGGTCGTATATTTATTAAGATCATAATGTTGTAGTGCTACTTCGTTATAAACACTAAAGAAATCATCAGGCCATTTTAGCCTTCTTCCTAAACCAACAGAAACCCCGGTAATGGTAATATCATTTCTTAATTCGCTTGATTTTTTAACGCCATTGGACTGTACTGATCGGTAGGCTGACAATGTGAGGGCGTTGGCCTTTTTACCTCCCAACCAAGGTTCAGTAAACGAAATGTTATAGCTCTGATACTGTAAGCCGTTTGACTGAAATCGAATACTAAGCTGTTGTCCATCGCCTGAAGGAAGTGGAGAATAAGATTCCTTATTAAAAATATTGCGTGCTGAGAAATTACTAAACCTTAATCCCAAGGTTCCTACTACCTGTCCTGCTCCCCAACCGCCTGATAGCTCAAGCTGATCTGATGGACGTTCCTCAACTACATATTCAATGTCAACCGTTCCGTCAGCAGGGTTTGGTTTAGGATTTACAGCTAATTTTTCCTGATCGAAGTATCCAAGTTGAGATAATTCACGTTGGGTACGGATAATATCTTGGCGGCTGAATAATTGACCGGGTTGCGTACGGATTTCGCGCATTATCACCTTATCATTTGTCTTGGTGTTTCCCTTTATAGTAATACGATTTACAATTGCTTGCTTACCTTCATACACTCGCATTTCCATATCAATACTATCACCATCTACTAGTACTTCAACCGGGTTTACCTGAAAGAACAAATAACCGTCATCCATGTAAAGTGAACTTACATCGCGACCGTTTTGATTGAGCGACAAGCCCTCGTCTAATTTCTTTTGATTGTATACATCGCCCTTATTGATGGCCAAAATCTGGGATAATAGTGCAGTTGAATGTTTAGTATTACCTACCCATGTAATATTTCTAAAATAATATTTTGGACCTTCTTCAATCCAAAGATCTACATTGATTGATTTATCATCATATGGATAAACGGAATCTCGCACCACACGTGCATCGCGATACCCCTTGCTTTGATAAATTTCTTCAATTTTTTGCTTGTCTTCGGCAAACGATTCTTCATTGTATTTTGAGGTTACAAATTTGAAAAAGCCTTTTGCCTTGGTACCTTTCATTTTGTGTTGAATCTTTTGTGACGAAAATTCCTTATTTCCGGTCACTGTTATTTCGTGAATCTTAATTCGTCTTTTATTGCTCACCGAAATTCGCATTAGTTCGCTATTAGGAGCAGTTGTATCGCGTTCGGTAACAATGGCCACTTTAATAAATAAATAACCCTTCTCTACATAATACTTTTCTACTTGGTTTTTAGTAGATTGAATTAGATTTTCAGTTAATACTTTTCCTTTGGCTAGCTTTAATTGCTCACGAAGTTTATCGGCTTCATTCTTCTTAATACCTTCAAAACTGAATTTGGATAATCGGGGTCGTTCTTGCAATGCAAAATCAAGAAAAATCTTATTGTCCTTGATTTTTGTTGCACGCACTTTGATATCAGTTAGAAGTCCT
>JANNXV010000039.1:0-4331 GCA_031409815.1 Bacteroidota bacterium | reverse complement strand
GAGGATTTTACAAGAATCGAAAAAGGAATCACAACTTTGGAGCGACTATCTGAATTTTTTCATGATTTCATGAAATTGTTTGGGATGGTTTATGTTGAAACGGATATGCGGGCTATGTATAATCCAACCCGTATGATGGTGATTGAAAAAGCTGCTCAGAAATTAGCTGAAAAAATAAATTCCAGATGCCCGGTGTGCGATACACCAGGCTTTGGCATTTCAGAAGCTAAACACGGATTGCCATGTGGATTATGCAGTTTTCCAACAAGATCAACTTTAAGTTTTATAAGTACCTGTGGAAAATGCAATTTTGCAAAAGAAGAAATGTATCCTCATAATAAACAATATGAGGATCCAATGTATTGTGATCGATGTAATCCTTAAAACCTAACAGTGATAACAACTGATTTACACAAAGCCAAGAATGCTTTAATAAACAATGAGATTGTTGGCATGCCAACAGAAACTGTATATGGATTGGCAGGAAATGCATATAATGAAAATGTTATTAAAAAAATATTCTCTTTAAAAGGCAGGCCTTTATACAATCCATTAATTGTACATATTAAGTCAGCCGATTTTATTAATCAGGTTGCCAGAGATATTCCGGAAAAGGCTTTGAAATTGGCAGAGAAATTTTGGCCTGGCCCATTAACTTTAGTGCTTAAAAAGCAATCACATATTCCTGATATGGTTACCGCCAGCAAAGATACAGTTGCAGTAAGAATGCCAAACCACGCTTTAGCATTAGCGCTTTTAGCTGAACTTGAATTTCCTTTGGCTGCTCCAAGTGCCAATCCCTTTGGCTCAATAAGCCCAACGTGTGCTGAACATGTTTCGAGTTATTTTAAAAATGAATTAGAAATTATTTTGGATGGCGGTGCTTGTGAAAATGGAATTGAATCAACTATTATTGGTTTTGAAAATAATCAGCCTATTCTTTACAGGCATGGATCAATTGCGGTAGAAGAAATTGAAAAAATAGTAGGAGGCTTAATCATCGCTACTCATAACGATAGCAAACCAAATGCTCCCGGCATGCTTTCGAGACATTACGCGCCCTTAACAGCTACTTACTTAGCCAATAATGTAAGCGAACTAATAGAAGCATTTAAAGGAAAGAAAATAGGACTGTTGTTATTCAAAAATGCAATTGCCGACAATTGCATAGTTAATCAGGAAATATTGTCAAGTTCAGGAAATGAAAATGAGGCAGCCCAAAAACTCTATGCCGCGTTGCACCGGCTTGATAAAAGTGGAGTAGATGTAATAATTGCTGAAAAATTTCCTGACAAAGGCTTGGGAAAAACAATAAATGACAGGCTGCTTCGGGCTGCAAAACGAAAGTAAATGAAAAAATTATTATAATAAATGATTAATAGGGTTGAGCAAAATCAATCTTGCAATTTTTTTGAAATAAAATTAGTAAATGAAAATTGGGTTCTTTATCCATTAAAAAAAATAACAAATGAATTTTAATCTACTATTAGAGAATTTAACCAACCCTGCTTTGCTTTTTTTTGTACTTGGTATTATAGCTGTGTACTTAAAAAGTGATTTGGAAATACCGCCCAATTCATCAAAGTTTATTTCGCTCTATTTATTGTTTTCTATTGGATTTAAGGGAGGGCAAGAGCTATCACATGAACCATTTACTACAGAAATTGCATGGTCAATGTTATTTGGTATTTGTATTTCGGTGCTGATACCATTATATACTTTTTTCATTTTGAAAAGAAAACTCAATGTATTTGATGCAGGAGCCATTGCAGCTGCCTACGGTTCGGTTAGTGCTGTTACATTTGTTACCGCAGTTTCCTATCTTGAATCTCAGCAACTAAGTCTTCACGGACACATGGTGGCAATAATGGCATTGATGGAGTCGCCTGCTATTATTATAGGTTTGGTTTTAATCTCAGTTTTTAATAAGGAAGAATCATCAACAAAAATTAAAATTCCTGAAGTAGTAAAGCACTCATTAACCAATGGCAGCGTGTTATTAATATTAGGAAGTTTGATAATAGGATTTATGGCAAATGCAAAACAGGCAGAAGGAATAAAGCCATTTACCAATGATCTTTTCAAAGGTTTTCTGGCCATATTTTTATTAGATATGGGCGTTACCAGCGGCAAAAAATTAAAATCATTTTTTGCCAATGGATGGTTTCCGCTATTTTTTGCAATCATAATACCGCTTATTAACGGATGCTTGGTAGCCATTGCAAGTTCTTTAGTCACTAGTGATATTACTAACCGATTTATGTTTGCGGTTCTTGCAGCCAGTGCTTCTTATATTGCAGTGCCTGCAGCTATGAAAATTACTGTTCCAAAAGCAAATCCGGGATTGTTTTTGCCAATGGCACTTGCAGTAACATTTCCAATAAACATTACTATTGGTATGCCACTTTATTTTCTAATAGTAAAACATTTTTAACATAAAATTAGTAATGAATAAACTTGATTTTAGGATCGTAAAGCCCATAAAATCAAGTAGTTAAATTATTTGTTGCTTTTTATTTAATGGAGAAATGTAGGTTTTTAACCACCGCTTAAACTTCTTAACATTCACTTAACATTGGATTAACCTAGCCCTAACAATTACTTCATCTATTTGCAGCGCTAAAAAAAATGCACATGAAGAAAAACGGACTTAAATTAATCTGCCTGTTATTTATTGTAATGGGTATCGCTCCTGCGAAAGCACAGGAAACAACCGAACAACCCTTCGACACTTTGGCAAGAAGTGTTTATAGCTTAAGGGATGATGTTAACAAGATGAAGCGATTAAAGATTACTGGTTATATTCAACCACAGTGGCAGTATATAGATTCAGCTGGTGCTCCATCATTTGCTGGAGGAGATTTTAACAACAGTACAGGAACCAATCCTTATGCAAGTCGATTTGCAATGCGAAGAGGCCGTTTCAAGTTTACTTATGATTATGAAAATGTTACCTTGGTAATTAATACGGATATTACTGAAAAGGGATTATTTATGCGCGAAACTTTTGTTAAAGTAACCGATCCATGGCTAAAGATATTTAGCCTCACAGGTGGTTTGTTACAAGTTCAGTTTGGATATGAGGTTACCTATTCTTCAGGTGAAAGGGAAACTCCGGAACGTGCCCGATATAATCAAATTCTTTTTCCGGTTGAACGTGATTTAGGTGCTTTTGGAACAATTTTGTTTCCGGTTACTTCAGTATTGTCAGGGGTAAAAATTGACCTAGCAGTGATGAATGGATCTGCAGGCGTTGCACCAGAGTTTGATAGTAACAAGGATTATACTGCACGACTGCAGTACTCAAAAACCACTAAAAATGAGCAAATTGCTTATGCTGTTGGTGGGTCCTATTATACCGGTGGATATCGAATTGGTTCACAAAAGGATTTTGAACTAAAAACATTGTCAAATGGCGATATGGGATATGTTAATACTGGCGATTCGGCTAATATTTATCGTCTTGCAGTAAGAAATTACTATGGAGCGGATGCTCAAACTTCTATAGCATGGAGACCCGGTATCACTACATTAAGAGCAGAGTATATTGCCGGTGAACAACCTGGTACTTCAACCGGTTCAAGAAGTCCAGCCGGTTTGCCAACTTCGTCCATTTACCACCGCGCATTTAATGGAGCCTATTTTTACTTCATTCAAAATATAGGACAATCAAAATTCCAGCTAGTGCTTAAATACGATTGGTATGATCCTAACACTAAAATTAGCGGTAAGCAGATTGGCAAATCAGGAACGGCTACAAATGTTGGAGATATTAGATTTGACACCTATGGATTTGGTATGGTGTTTCATATGAACCCAAATGTAAAATTGATGACTTATTATGATCTGGTTCAAAATGAATCGACCTCAGTTACGGGTTATACAAAGGATATTCCTGATAACGTTATTACTGTTCGTCTACAAGCTAAATTTTAATAAATAAACTAAAAAAACTTATATAAATATGAAAGATTTTAAATCAATAGCCATTGCAATTGTTGTTTTAGCAACACAAATTAGCAATGCTCAAAAAATTGTAGTAAAAGGAAGTGACACTGTACTTCCATTAGCCCAAAAGGAAGCTGAAATGTATATGAAAGCCAATCCTTCAACAAGCATTACAGTAGTAGGAGGTGGAAGTGGAGTAGGGCTTGCTGCTTTGGTTGACGGAACCACCGACATAGGCATGTCGTCACGTAAAATGAAAATGAATGAACGTATGAAATTGCAAGAAGGTGGACGTGCATTTAGAGAAGTGATAATTGCCAATGATGCTTTGGCTGCCATTGTTAACCCTGCAAATAAAGTAACCAAGTTAACACGCGAACAAT
>JANNXV010000038.1:0-28534 GCA_031409815.1 Bacteroidota bacterium | reverse complement strand
CCATGCTGGATGCCGGAAAATATTTTCTTAAAAAACAAAAACTTTCAGTGGGTGTTAGTGATTCAGAATTGATTCACATTGCCGTAAAAAGTATGGGATTGGATGAACTCGCTCCTTTTGATGCCCCAAAACGAATTATCGAATATATGCTTGAAGCAAATAAGCCAAGTCCGCTCATAAATTTAAAACTAAATGCATTTGCTAACGAAACAGCCAGTGAATCACCTGCTCCTGGCGGTGGTTCAATATCCGCCTATGCCGGTGTATTAGGCATTTCGCTGGGAACGATGGTTGCCAATTTGAGTGCCTCAAAAAAAGGTTGGGAAAACCGATGGGAAGAATTTAGTTTGTGGGCGGAGAAGGGTCAACAATATAAAAATGCGCTGCTCAATTTAGTGGATGAGGACACCAATGCTTTCAATAAAATTATGGAAGCATTTCAATTGGCAAAAACAACTGACGAAGAAAAAAAGAAACGTAAGCAAGCTATTCAAGACGCTACAAAATATGCCATTGAAATTCCCTTTAAAGTGATGGAACTTTCCTTGCAAAGTATGGAAGTGATAAAGGCAATGGCTGCAGAAGGCAATCCTAACTCAGCCAGCGATGCAGGTGTTGGAGCCTTATGTGCACGTTCAGCTGTTTCTGGGGCTTACTTAAACGTAAGGATCAATGCAGTAAGTTATGATGACAAGAATTATGTAAATGACATTTTGAAAAAAGGGAAAGAGATGGAACAACAAGCCATTTCTAGAGAACAAGAAATATTGCTATTAGTCGATAAAAATATTAATTGAATTTTGATCCAGTTGATTCGTGAGCATGGCTACAACTTTTTTCCTTTTCGTTCGTATATAAATACTTGAAGCGTTGCAGGCCCGAATGAATTATAAGCATTATTTCTCACGATTTTTCTATTCGTTTCCAATACAGTTGGTCATTATGCATCTGAAAAAAAATCAGATAATGATTCTGTATTGGTTATTGCTTTTCGGTTTTATTACCGAAACCATGGCTTCTAAATTTGGTATTCCATTTCTTTTTCTTGACCCTGAATACATCGGACATGTTGGGTTCAGATCCTTTTTTATTACTGGTCTATGTCTGGGTGCATTCATAATGGCATTTAATATTTCCAGCTTTATGCTGAATGGTTTCAGGTTCCCTTTTCTTGCAACTTTATCTCGAACGTTTTTAAAATATGCGCATAACAACTTTGTAATCCCGCTGTGTTTTATTGTGATTTACACCTATAAAATTTATGATTTCCAACACTACAGTCAGTTAAAAAGCCTTTCAGAAATTACTATCAATCTTTTAAGTCTTTATTCCGGAATGTTGATAGTGATGCTTTCTACGCTCCGTTATTTCATGGTTACCAACAAAGATGTTTATAAGCTCTTTGGTGTAAAACATGGCGATGACGACACCACATCTGCTATTCAAGATTATTCTACCAACTCCAACCGAAAATTTTGGCGTGTTGACACCTATCTTGTTTTTCCACTAAAAGCAAAAATTGTTCGCGACACCCGACACTACAATACAGAAATGCTTGAATCTGTTTTTAAGCAAAATCATATTAATGCGGCTGTTGTTGAAATTGTTGTATTTGTAACATTTATTGTGCTTGGATTATTTCGCGAGTATTCGATTTTTAGAATACCGGCAGGCGGAAGTTTACTTTTGCTATTTACCATGATCATCATGTTAAGCGGAGTTTTCCGTTTCTGGCTAAGGGCATGGGCCAACACAGCAATCGTTTTACTATTTATTTTGCTAAATTTTGTTTCTCAGTTTGAACTATTCAATCCTCGCAATCAATGTTACGGTTTAAATTACAAATCAGAAAAGGCCGTATACACAAGAGCAACACTCGAAGCACAGGTGAACGATAGTATTTTAAATTATGACGTAAGAAATACTGAAAATATTCTTAACACCTGGAAAAGTAAATGGCAGATGCGCGGAGTAGAAAAACCTAAAATGATTCTGCTAAATATTAGTGGTGGTGGACTAAGATCATGTGTTTTTTCATTTAGAACTTTACAAATGATTGACAGCACTATGAACGGTGATTTAATGAATCACAGCAAATTGATTTGCGGCTCTTCAGGAGGAATGATCAGTGCTTGCTACTATCGTGAATTATTTCTCAATCATCACAAAGGATTAATGAAGGCAAACAATGATCAGCAAAACTATTATTTGAAAAATATTGGTAAAGACATGCTAAATTCAATTGTTTTTAGTGCATCTGTGGCTGATATATTTATGAATATGCAAAAGTTCAAAGACGGAAAATATTCCTATGTGATGGATCGTAGTTATGCGTGGGAAGAACAACTCAATGAAAACACGGGGAATATTTTAGACAAACGTTTGCAGGAGTATGTGTTGCCCGAACTATATGCTGAAATCCCACAAGTTATTATCAGCCCAACCATTATAAATGATGGTCGTCCGTTATACATTTCGTCTCAACCGGTTAGTTATCTTTTGCAACAACCGAATATTGATAACTCACCCAACTATGAAGTAGCGAGTGGAGTAGAGTTTTCCAGATTTTTTGCAAAGCAAGATGCTTATAATATAAAGATGACAAGTGCATTGCGTACCAACGCAACATTTCCGTACGTGCTACCTGCGGCATCCTTGCCAAGCGATCCTGCCATTGAGGTAATGGATGCTGGTATACGCGACAATTATGGAATCATGAACTCGTTACAATTTCTATTTACTTTCAAAGATTGGATAAAAGAAAATACCTCAGGAGTGGTGATGGTGCAGATACGCGACACCTACAAAAAACCGAAAGTGGAGAATAACAGCGTAAAAACTATCGTTGAAAAATTGAGCGCACCTATGCGCAATTTAAACGGAAATTTCTTAATCATGCAGGATTATGCATTTGACCACAATCTTGAATATGCCCGAACATGGTACGATGGTCCATTGGATTTTGTTTTATTCCAGGTTCCTGAATCGCAAAGCAAAGTTTCCTTAAGCTGGCATTTGACAGAGAAAGAAAAAAATTATCTAAAAAATGCCGTTAAGAGTCCCGATAATCAAGCTGCTTTGCAAAAACTAATCACTTTGATTCCTCCTATTAGTAAGCAGCTAATTTCTGCAAAGCCACATTAAACCTCTCCTTCGGCAAAAAGTTATTTTCCAAAGCCAGCGACATTGGCACAGGAGTATCCAAACTTGCAATGCGAACAGGAGGTGCATCTAAATTTCCAAAACATTCTTCCGCAATCGTTGCTGCAATCTCCCCTCCTATTCCACCTGTTAAAGTGTCTTCGTGTAGGATAATTACTTTGCCTGTTTTCTTTACAGAGTTTAAAACGGTTTCTTTATCCCAAGGTAACAATGTGCGCAAGTCAACCAAATCAGCACTGATGTTTTTATTGGCATCCAATGCCTCCAGTGCCCAATGCACGCCTAAGCCATAAGTGATGATGCTAACATCATTGCCTTCGCGCACCAAACGGGCTTTACCAATTTCAGTAGTATAATAGTCATCATGCACATCTTCGTGAATACTCCGGTACAATGCTTTGTGTTCAAAAAACATTACAGGGTTTGGATCTTCAATGGATGCTGCTAACAAACCTTTTGCATCAGCAGGAAAAGCAGGATAAACAATTTTTAAGCCGGGCGTGTGAAAGAACCATGCTTCGTTTGATTGCGAATGAAAAGGTCCTGCACCTACTCCTGCACCAGTTGGCATACGCACCACCACATCTATGTTTTGCCCCCAACGATAATGTGTTTTTGCAAGGTTGTTTATAATCTGGTTGAAACCACAGGTAACAAAATCCGCAAACTGCATTTCCACAATTGCTTTGCAGCCATTAATGGAAAGCCCCTGCCCCGCACCAATAATTGCAGATTCACATATTGGAGTATTGCGTACACGCATTTTCCCAAACTCTTCCACAAAACCAACTGTTGCTTTAAATACTCCTCCATACTCCGCCACATCCTGGCCCATGATAATTAAATTAGGATGGCGTTGCATCGCTTGTCGCATGGCATCAGTAATTGCATCGAGATAACGTTTCTCTGTTTTTTTATCTGATTGAATTTTTATTGGTGTTGCTGTTACAGGAGCATACAAATCATTCAACTCTGTATTTGTATCAGGCATCACCTCCTTCTCAGCAAAAGTAATTTCCAAACCGCGTTCTATTTCCTGTTTGAATTCAGCACGCACCATGTTTACAAAATCATCGTTGATGATTCCTTCGTGCAATAAATAATCCTCGTAATTACGCACAGGATCTTTCTTTCCCCACTCATCAAATAATTCCTGTGGAACATATTTTGTTCCTGAAGCTTCTTCGTGCCCTCTCATACGAAACGTCATACACTCCAGCAAAACAGGTCGTGGATTTTCGCGCAACGACTTTGCAATACGGTCAACCGTTGAATATACTTCTAAAATATTATTACCATCCACCTGCACCCCTTCAATGCCGTAGCCAATTGCTTTATCAATAAATTGCTTGCATCTAAATTGCTCGCGGCTTGGAGTTGATAAACCGTAGCCATTGTTTTCAATCACAAATATCACAGGCAAATCCCAAACAGCAGCCACATTGATCGACTCATGAAAATCTCCTTCACTACTTCCGCCATCACCACTAAATACGGCAGTTACATGTGGATTTTTCTTTAATAGATTTCCTAATGCAATTCCATCAGCAATTCCCATCTGAGGGCCAAGGTGAGAGATCATTCCCACAATCTTATACTCTTGCGTACCCATGTGAAATGAGCGGTCGCGACCTTTAGTAAAACCTCCCGCCTTTCCCTGAAACTGAGAGAATAAACGATTCAAAGGGATACCTCGTGTAGTAAAAACTCCAAGATTACGATGCATCGGAAGAATATATTCTTCGGTATTCAATGCCATTGTTAAACCTACAGAAATTGCTTCCTGCCCGATTCCTGAAAACCATTTTGCAATTTTACCTTGTCGCAAAAGCACCAGCATTTTTTCTTCAATCACTCGTGGTTTTAAGAGCGCTTTGTAGAGATCAATCAAGGTTTCGTTAGAAAGATTTTCGCGATGATATTGAATTGCGGATTGTGTCTGAATCATGTGTTTTAAACTGTGAGCCAAAATTACCGAAATTTGCCCTAGTAATTTTTAAAAATGATACAAGAGCTTATTGTGTGGATGTTGGTACTTGCTGCTTCAATTTTTATAGGAAAGAAGCTGTACGATAATTTCAGACACAAAAAAGGAGATGCAGGCTGTGAGAAATGTGAACCTTCGGCAACAAAAAAAAATTAATTCTCTTTATCTACTCCCTTAAGCAACATAACCCCTGCAAAAACAAATATCCCCATACACATTCCGCAAGCTAATAAAGCAATGATGTGAATCGGTTTGATATTATCGGTGCCGGTAAGCCGAGTATAATTTGCGAAAGTCATTGTTATTCCAACAAAACTAATTATACAAGCACGTTTTAATCTGCCCTTTCTGCTAATAGACATACTTAAATATTTTCGTTAAAGATACTCCTTATAACATTTTGTTTACTTTCATCGTTAAATAGGTATAGAACTTGCAATGAGAGTTTTGTTGAAGAAACTATTTTATATTTTGTCTTTTCTTATAATCACAATCGATTGTGAAGCGCAAGAAATGTGGGGTATTAGCAATAGTAACTATGCCGGTTCGATGGGAATGAATTTAAATCCTGCAACCATGGTAGGTGCTCACTACAGGTGGGAAGCTCATCTATTATCATCTGATCTTTTTGTGATGAACAATTATTTGTATGTAAAAAAGAACAGCGATTTAATCAAGAAAAGTATGCGTGGTGAGTCGGTTCCTGAAGAACGATTTACCGATAATTACAACACAAAAGACAAATTTGGAAATGGTTCATTATTTGTAAAATATCCGGGCTTCATTTATTCGGGCAATAAAATTGCGGTGGGGTTTCATGCTTCAACACGTGTTGCATTTAGTGTTAGAGGAATGCCTTTTCATCTTGCAAAATTTATGAAAGAAGGTTTTGACTATACTCCTCAGCAAGATATTAATTATACTGGCAGTAATACTGATGTTGTGGGTATTAATTGGCACGAAGCCGGAATTAGTATTGGCACTGTACTTAAGGATGATAAAACATGTTATATAACCGGTGCTATCACATTAAATTATTTAAGCGGTCTCAATAGTTTTTATATTCGAATTGCTGATATCGATTACATTGTTCCAAACGATTCGCTTTGGCAAATTAATAATGTGAATGCAGAGTATGGACATGCATTGGCGGATGCCGGTGACAATGCTGTAAATAATGCCTTATCGCAAAAAGGAAATGGCTATAGTACAACGTTAGGTTTTCAATATTATCACAATAGAAATGAAAATGCTTACCTACCCTGCACGAAAGATGCTCGCTCTAAAAAATACGATTATAAAATTGGTTTTTCATTGATTGATTTAGGAAAAATAAATTTTAGTAAGCAAGCTGAGAAGTATGAGTTTATCAATCAAAGTACTTATTGGTATGGAATTGATACGGTAAAATTTTCGAGCATTGGAAATATGGATACCACCTTAAATAACCAATTTTTTGGTAATCCAACACAAGGAAAAACGGGTGAGCAATTTTCATTGATTTTACCCGGAGCTGCAAGTTTGCAATTTGATTATGCTGTTACTCCCACATTTTACTTAAACTTCACAGCGATTCAACGATTACCATTGGGAACTTATGCCATTAAAAGACCTAATCAAATCAGCATCACAGCACGGTACGAAACCAGAAGATTTGAGGTTGCAGTTCCCTACTCACTCTATGATTATTTCAGAAACAGAATTGGGTTGTCGGTCAGATATGGAGTATTGGTATTAGGAACAGATATGATTGGACCCTTAACTGGCTTATCAAATATTTATGGTGTAGATTTTTTTATTGGAATTAAATATAAATACTTTGGAGAATGCCATCAAAAGCAAAGAAAACATAAAGCAAAGCGAGGTGGCCCTGATGATTGTTACAGGTATTAATTATCTTTAATCAGTATAAATTGCAAGGTATGATTGCTTAGGATTTTTAAATCCTCTATACATACCATCTGAGTTAAAAGGCAAACAAACATTACCTTTTGCATCTATTGCAATCAACCCGCCCTCACCACCTAATTTTACCAACTTATCTTTCACCACAATATCGCAGGCCTGCTGCAATGTACATCCTTTGTATTCCATCAAACAACTTACATCATAGGCTACCACTGCACGCAAAAAAAACTCTCCATGTCCTGTACAACTAATTGCACAGGTATTATTATTTGCATAAGTACCTGATCCAATAATTGGACTGTCGCCTACTCGATTGTACTTTTTATTGGTCATACCACCAGTTGAAGTGGAAGCAGCAAGGTTCCCACTCCTATCCAAAGCAACAGCTCCCACGGTTCCAAATTTTTTATCGGTATGATCTAATAAAACACGACCTTCTTTTAATGCTTGCTGCCATTGTTCATAGCGCTGTTCCACTTTAAAATAATCTTCGGGTTCAAAAAGCAAACCTTGCAATTTTGCAAACTCCTCAGCACCTTTTCCAACCAACATAACATGCTCACTTTTTTCCATTACAGCACGTGCTGCCAGAACCGGATTACGAATACCTTGCACACCAGCTACAGCACCCGCTTCCAAGGTATCACCTCTCATTATTGAAGCATCCATTTCATGCTTTCCATCATGTGTAAAAACAGAACCTTTGCCTGCATTAAATAACGGAAAATCTTCCAACGCTTTTACAGCAAGGGTTACAGCATCTAATGCTGAACCACCACTTTCTAAAACCTCATAGCCAACGTTCAAAGCATTTGACAACCCATTTTGGTAAAGCGTTTCCTTCTCAGTTGTCATTTGAGAGCGAAGAATAGTTCCGGCACCTCCATGTACTGCTATTATTATATTATTTTTCATTCTCTCGTTTTGTTTGTGGTTCGTGGTTCGAATTCGCTCACCATGACCACTTGAGTCAGTCTGAGCGAAGTCGAAGACTTATCTCTCACCAAAGATAGCAGAACCGATACGTATCATATTACTGCCTGCTGTAAGTGCTATTTTATAATCGCTCGTCATTCCTATAGAAAGCCATTGAAGATTGAAGATTGAAGACTGAAGTTTAAAATACTCTGAGAGCGAATGAAATTCTTTTTGAATTTGATAGGAGTTGTCGGTTAAAGTTGCCATTCCCATTAAGCCCTTTACATTAATGTTTTCCAGCTCCATCAATTCCTTTGAATTCAAAATCTCCGTGCATTCCTTATAGCTAAAACCAAACTTAGTTTCTTCCTCTCCGATATGAATCTGCAGTAAACAATCAATTTTACGATTATTTTTTAATGCTTGTTTATTTATTTCCTTCAACAAACTAAAACTATCCACACCGTGAATCAAACTTACAAACGGAGCAATGTATTTTACTTTATTGGTTTGCAAATGACCGATAAAATGCCATTCAATATCTTTTGGTAATACCTCGTATTTATCAGTTAACTCTTGTACATAATTTTCTCCAAATATCCGCTGTCCTGCATTGTATGCTTCCAGAATATCACTCACTGGTTTTGTTTTGGAAACAGCAACTAATGTCGCATGGTAAGGAAGTAGTTCTTCTTTTATTCTTGCAAAAGCTTTGAGATTGATTGACATAATTATTCTAACTCTATTCTTTCAAAATTTATTGAAACACCAACCAATTAAAAAACAATTAATTTTTTTGTTGCAGTTTGATTGTTGCTAATTACAGAAACAAAGTACCATCCCTCATGCTCCAATTGCAACACAACATTTTTTTCCTTTGGTGTAATATGATAAACTACTTGCCCCAACACATCGGCTATTTTTATTTCATCAATGTTGTTGAAGCTTGTGATGTTGAATTGATTGGTTGTTGGGTTAGGATAAATTTTAAAATCAAAATGATTTTTATTTCCTTCAATAGCAGCTGCTGTTGTAGGAATTCCCCCAATAAATCTTCTGAATACTGAAGCCCCTGTACCAGCAAAAAGATAATTCCCACTTCTCATCATTGTAATAATAGTAGCGTTGGTTAATCCATCATTATATTTTGTCCAACTATTGCAATTATCACTTGATATGAAAACACCCACGCTGTCATCTTGAGAAGTATGTTGAACGCCCATATAATAGTTTGCTCCATCATAAGCACCAGACATTATGTAAGAATTCACAATCGGTAATCCATTATTCAATTGAGACCATGTATTCGCTGAATCGGTAGAAACATACAGACCATTTGCAGCAGGACTGATAAAAAGTTTATTACCTTCAAAGAATATTCGATTGATAATATTTGGTATTCCCGTATTATTTCTTGATAACCACGTGATTCCTGAATCAAGAGACATTACAATTACGCCTCCCGTTCCGGCAAACACTGTATTGCCACCAACTGTTAAACCTCCCAATATATTTGAAGACATAGCACTCCAGCTATTACCGTTATCTATAGAGAGATATAAACCTCCGTTAGAACCATCGTGGCAACTGGCAAGTAAATTTGACCCTACAACTGCAACCGATCGGTAATTATAATTTGCAGGAATACCATTATTTGCCGCTACCCATGTTTTACCTGTATCATTAGATAGATAAAAACCATAACTATAAACACCAATGAGAATTGTCGTGTTCAGCGTAACTATTTGACGAACATCATTCGATGGTAAACCAACCGTTCTATTCTCCCAATTTAAGCCACTATCAATTGATACATAGAAACCACCCGGATAAGGATAAATATTATTATAAGCAGACGAAAAAAAATTTGTTCCCATTTGACCGAATGCTCGAACAACCAAATCGGGACAGCCTATTAAGTGCCAGTTAGCTCCGTTATTAACTGATAAATACAAACCTTTAGAAGTGCCTGCATATATGCGAGAGCTGTCTATTGTTAGTGTAAGGACAGCAGAGTCAGGAGAAGTTGATAAGCCGGTATTTGCTGGTATCCACGTACTACCTGTATCGGTTGATAAATAAACTCCGTTATATGAGCTTGCAAAGACATTACCATTACTTATAGCTATATCATTGGAGTAAACAATACCTGTGAAATTCCAGGTAATCCCATTATTTCTTGAAACATATAAATCGCCATCGCCAACACAAGCAAAAATTGCAGTATCAATAACAGCAATATTATTAAAGACAGAATCCACAAACCCATTATTTATTATTGACCAATTGTTACCATTGTTAGTTGATAAAAAAATACCTTGATTGGTTCCGGCATAAATAACGTTGCCATTCGTTGCTAATGAATGCACCACTAAATTTGTTAAACCCGTATTCATAGCTATCCAGCTATTACCGTTATTGATTGATTTATAAATGCCAGATCCGTAAAATCCGGCAAACAAGTCTGTACCGCTTAATAGTAATGTATATACAGTTGCAGCAGGCATTCCATTGTTGACGAGTGTAAAAGAATTTCCTGTATCGGTAGATAAATAGTTTTGTGCAAAAATGTTTGCTCCGTCAATGACAAACGCATTACAACCTGCGGGAATGTTATTTTGTGAGTTAAGAGTTTTCCAACTGTAACCTCCATCTGATGAAATAAATGCATAATTAGGAGACCCTCCGTAAGTAGTTGAAGCAATTATTGTAGAGCCTTTGGCTGCAATACTTTTTATTGCACCTGAGTACGGCCCATTCATCTGTTGCCACTGTCCGCTTGTGGTTTTGTGAATGAAAAGAAATAAAATAATAATTGCTATGATTTTGGTTTTATGAAACATGGGTAACATTTTTTTCAAAGTTAAATTATTTCAACTTTGTTTAAACATGGGTTGAATAATCAATACTTGAATTAAAAAACATTTTCATCTCATAACCTAATCTCTCCAAATTCACTTTTTCAAAAGGGTGTGGTGTATTAGGCAAAACTAATAACGAACCATTTTTTAATGCTTTAAATATTTGTTGAGTTTCGTTTAGGCTTACCATCGCATCACGGTCACCAACTGAAAGCCGAATAGGAAGATTGATTTTCTGAAAATCGCTTTCTGATAACGGATTTGATAATGCTTCCATCATACTTGCAGTTTGTTCAACTATGATTTTCCAATCAATTGGTGAATGTCGTTCTTGCAAAATCCCGACAAACGAGGGAATTTTTTTCTCCATCATTTCCGTGTTCAACATTTTTACTTCGCGTGAAGTAGATTCCGCGCTCCAATCAAATTTTGTGGCAAGTGTGAAAACACTTTTTATCCTTTGCGGATGATGTAATGCTAAGTGCAACGCAACATATCCTCCCATGCTGTAGCCAAAAATATTAATTGATGAGATTTTCTTCTCATCCAAATAATTTAAAACATCTTTTGCAAACAACTCAATACTGAATCCTTCATCAGGAATTGGCAACCCGCCATGCCCGCTGAAGTTGATCGTATGAACAATAAAATTTGCAGAGAGTTGTGTTTGCAAAAAATCAAATTGCTCCAGCGAACCTAAAGCTCCATGCAACAATAAAATGTGTTTCATTAATCTAATGAGTGCAACACCAAACCACTACGGAGCTTTGGTTCGAACCAGGTAACTTTTGGCGGCATGATTAAATTGTTGTCAGCAATATCAATCAGCTGTTTCATGGTAACAGGATTCAACGCAAAAGCCAGTTTCATCTCACCACTATCCACACGTTTTTTTAATTCACCTAAGCCACGCAAGCCCCCAACAAAATCAATTCGCTTGTCTTTGCGCAAATCAACAATATTCAAAAGTGGTGCTAAAACTTTGTCAGATAAAATAGTTACATCCAATACACCTATCGGGTCGCTATCGTTGTAAGTTCCTGGTTTTGAATTTAGCTTGTACCATTTTCCTTCGAGATACATTGAAAACTCATGTAGTTGTGATGGACGATATTCTGTTGCACCTTTTTCCTCAACAGAAAAATTTTCTTTGAGTTTATCAATAAATTGTTGTGCGGTTAAACCATTCAAATCTTTTATCACACGATTGTAATCCATAATCTGCAACTGGTTGTCAGGAAAATGAACAGCCAAAAAATAATTGTATTCTTCCTTACCGGTATGATTTGGGTTGTTTTCTCTACGTTCTTTACCAACCAATGCAGCAGCAGCTGTTCGGTGATGACCATCGGCCACATAGGTCGACTTTAGTTTTGCGAATTCTGTTGTGATGGTATTTATTGATGCATCATCACTTACTACCCAAAAAGAATGACCAATTCCATCATCGGAAATAAAATCATATTCGGGAGCATTTTTAACCACATTGTTAACCACATCGTCCAATGCTTTTACCTGAGGATATGCAAAAAACACTGGTTCATAATTTAAATTAGAAACACGCACATGATTTTTGCGATCTTCCTCTTTATCAGGACGTGTTAACTCATGTTTCTTGATCACATTATTTACATAATCATCCACTGCCGCACAACCCACAATGCCGTATTGTTTGCGTCCGTTCATGGTTTGAGCATAGATATAATAATTATCTTTCTCATCCTGCGAAAAAACTCCTTCGCGAAACATGCGTTCAAAATTTTCCTTTCCCTTTTTATAAATTTCAGGAGAATAATGATCGAAATCATCCGGAAAATCAATTTCTGGTTTTATCACATGATAAAATGAATTAGGATCACCTTTAGTTTCAATGCGCGCTTCCTGTTCGTTAAGCACATCGTAAGGACGACAAGCAATGTTTTTTACAAGTTCTTTTTGGGGACGAATGCCACGAAATGGTTTAAGTATTGCCATAGTTTTGTAGGGAGTTTTAAGTAGGGAGTAGGGACACTATCCCAAATAATTATTAGTTAGCAGAGATTTATTGAGGGTTTGACTTTCTTTTTATTGAGTTTACTAAACCGCTATTTAATTTAGCGAGTTCAATAAGCTTGATTCTTGATTCATTCTTTTCATTTTCAGAAATATATTTTCTTCTAAATGCAATTGTTGTGCAAACTACACATTCTCTTATTGACCGCTTTGATATTCGCAGGAAATTATTAAAATCATTGTCGGTGCTTCCAGCACCTTCTCCTGTATTTAGTGCAATTGAGCAGGCTGCTCTCCGAAATTGAGAAGTTATTCCATATAATTCGTGTGTCGGGAATTTATCTGTTAAATCGTAAACAAGGTCAACATAATCCAATGCCTTTTGATATACAATAAGTTTTTCGAAGTTAAACAGATCGGAATTCTCCATTTATGTTGCAAAAATATCAGATTCAAAATAAGAACGGTACATTATCCCTACTCCCTACTTCGGTCTCCCTACTTATTAAAGTACTCAACCACCTTTTCTGCCAATTCAATTCCAATGCGTTCTTGAGCTTCTTTGGTAGAACCTCCGATATGTGGCGACAAGGTAACTTTCGGATGATTTCTCAATGTTTCTTTTACAATAGGTTCTCCTTCAAAAACATCAATTCCGGCAAAACCAAGTTTGTTATTTAATGCTTCAATCAAATCAGTTTCAGAAACAACTCCGCCTCTGGCCGTATTAACAATACCGGCACCTGGTTTCATTAAATCAAATTCCTTTTTACCAATAACTGGAGCACTACCTTTTGGAAAGGGTACATGTAAAGTGATAAAATCGCTTTCGATTAAAAGCTTGGTGAACGAAACACATTTAAATGCTATTGTCACTTTTCGATGACCAATTGCCTGATGAAAATCCAAATCCACAATTACATCTTCGTTATTTAATCGGTGAAACAAAACATTCATCCCTAAACCAAGCGCAATGGAAGCCACTGATTTACCAATTTGACCAGCACCAATAATTCCAATCGTTTTACCTCTTAATTCAATGCCGGCCGAATAACTTTTCTTAAGTTTATCAAAACTCTCTTTTGAATCGCTGCCGGGCATGTTTCGATTTGAATCATGCAAAAAACGAACTCCGGTAAAAAGATGAGCAAAAACTAGCTCTGCAACTGATTGAGATGATGCAGCTGGAGTATTTAGCACAGCAAGTCCTTTTTCACGGGCATATTTTACATCTATATTATCCATACCAACACCTGCACGACCAATCACACGCAAATTAGCGGCTGCATCTATATGTTCTTTGCGAACCTGTGTAGCGCTTCGAACCAATACAGCATCAAAATTTTTCAATGCTTCACCCAAATTCTCCTGAGCAACTTTGTCGGTAGTAACTGAAAATCCGGCTGCTTCAAAAATTCTTTTTCCGGCTGCATCTATTCCGTCATTCGCTAATATTTTTATCATCGTATAGAGTTTTATTACTATTCAGTATGGTTCATAAACAATTTATACTGCAAGATTAATTGATTACAACGAAAAATAAAACTAATCAGTAACTATTAGCCTATTTAAATTGATAGATATCCTAAACATTAAATGCAGCAATGCAACCAATTGACAAATAATTGCGTCTATGTAATTAAAGAATCTTTTAAACTACATCCATGAAAAAATTAATATCCAAAATTGGACTTCTGTTCTTGTTAAGTTGCTTAAGCAATTCTGCTTCAGCTTTTATTATTGGTTTTCATATAACCGCACAATATGAAGGTGTAGCGGGCAAGTACCATGTCAAATGCTATTTATATCGTGATTGCTCAGGACTTTTCCTTCAAATGACTTATCCGTTGACTTATTACACTACAACATACAGTGTCACAATAATGCTTAATCAAACTTCTTCTACTTCACATCAATTTTCATCCTATTGTATTCAGCCTGGACCGATAAACTGCAATTCGTCAATAAATGGCAATGGCGTTGAGGAAGCAATATATGAGGGCGAATTAACATTGCCGTTCGCTGATTCTGCTTGGGTTTTGTCGGTTAGCGAATGTTGCTCTTATTCTAACATTTTTGCTTCACCGGCTCAAGACATTTGCACACACGCAAGACTTAATACAATTGTTGCACCTACAGATAATCTTCCAGTCTTTGATTCGATTCCCGAATTTGCATTTTGTTTGAATATAACCACCAATTATACACAAACCGCATCGGATGCTGATGGCGATTCTATTGTATATTCATTGGCTCCAATATCCTGTAATAATATGCAGGCTGTTTATACTTTTCCATATAGCGGATCCAATTTCATCTCCTCATCAACTCCGATTGCTTTTAATGCTGCAACAGGCTCCTGTCAGTTAACCCCTAACTTTCCAATGTTTGCTAATATGAGCATTGTAGCCACTGAATACAGAAATGGAATTGCAATTGGCTCGGTTGAAAGAAATACTGAGGTTGTAAGCAAGATGGGCATTCCATTAGCGCTTAAAGAAAACAGTTTTAAACCCAATATAACTATAGCGCCTAATCCGGCTAACAACAAAATACTAATTAACCTTTTTGGTTCTAATAACGCAACTTTACTTATTCGGAATATTGAAGGTCGAATAATTACAAAACAAAATTTCAATACCCTTGCAAATATTGATTTAGAATCCTATTCGTCTGGTATTTATTCTGTCAGCATACAAACAGAAAAGGAACTAGTTGTTTCGAAATTTATTAAAGAATAAAACTATACCAAAACATAAACATCCATCATTTTATTGATATCCATAATGGCATAAAAACAATATTTAAGGCAGACAACTATTTATAAACATTGTTCAACCTTGATTTCAGGTTTTTTAAAGTTTTATAGGGCCCTTCTGCCAATGCAAGGTTAAGCATCCAAACAGGAATATATCCTCCGGGATCAATTAGCAGAGTATAATAGAGATGGATTTCACTTTTACCTATTGGCTCAATTACCCAATGAGCTTTAGCCATTGGAACGCGCACAACTCCTTCTCTTAAAGGAATAAAATCCGGTACACTATTGATATCTGCTGTCATTACATTTGTTACCTCATTTTGGGTAATTTTAAGATGCATAATCAAATCACGGTTTGAAACCGGCCATATTGCTTTTATTTCTGATCGGTAAATAATTTCATTATTACTTATTTTTTTTAGCACTGCTGCTTCGATATTATTATACTGCCATTGGGGATATTTACTAACATCAAGCAAATTTGCGGCAAAAGCCTCAGGAGTTGTTTTAATAATAAAATTTGCTTTGATCGATTTAAATCTGGAATCCGAGACTTTGCATGTGTAGATGAAAATGCTGTCAGTTGACATTTTTAAATCACAATCATCCTGACAAATTACTTGCAAACAAAAAAAATTCAAAGCCAATAACAGAAATATTGTTTTTATCCTCAAGATTTTAACATTCACTGAATTTAGTAAGGGAAATATAAAATATGTATTCTTCAAAATTTGTAAGCAAACTTAGAAATAAAACACCGGTTAATTTTTCTTATTCATTTTACAAGTGATTTCTGTCGGAATAAAAGTATCAATGCTGAGTTTTTATTTCAATTTTCAATTTAGAGCTAAGTTTCTGGTTCATCAAGATGATCAAAATTTACTACATAAATATTGAAATCATTTTCGAATTCAGTATCCTTAAAATTATGTTCGATTGCAGCTTTTATGATTTCAAAGTCACACACCTAGCAACAAACTTCCACTGTCCCGCTGCCAACGCCACCACCATCAAAACAATTTAAATTGCGCAACATGAGCTCGCTTCGTGTAGTAAATACCATTACAGCATAAAAACAATTTGTATGATAGTTTAGGGTATGGCCTATGTATTATCTTTACATCAGGTTAGGTTGGTTAGGGCGGACTCGTATTTTTCAGGTTCGCCTTTTTTTATTTCCTACTGTGTAACTTTAACTTCTGGCTTTCTTTTCACAGGTAATTGGAACATATCAATAATAATGGTAATTCAACGAAGTAAATGCAAGTATAAAAAAGAGGGATACAAAAATTACTAGTTGAACCAATAATCAAGTTGATAGCTTATCTATTAATTGAAGATCAACCTTTTTGAAATCACAACCCTACCCTATTCATCAATTGAGTTAACGCCTCACTAAATTTCCAGTCTTTCTCAATTTGCTTATGTGCTATTCCATTATTGGTTTTATAGAATAAAGTGTAAAAAACAAATGCATCCTGAGCATTAGTTACTCTTTCATAATTCATTTTACCCCATTTGGCCACGTAAAAGATTAGCGTATCCTTTCCTTGTGGTTCCACCAGATAATTATCGTCAGCGAACCATTGTATTTTACGCATGGCATCGCAATCAAACTCTTTAATGCTATTTAAATTGCGCTTAAAACCCACCCATTCAATAGGAATTGAAGGATTAAAGTATGAATACTCTGCTATATAAATCACACTATCATTGAAAGCATTAGCGCTCCAAAGTATGCCATTTAAAATGGTGGGAGTTGTATTCAATTCGTTATAACTTATGCTTTGTTCCTGCAAACTACTTTTAAATTTATTGTGCACATTCCATTTAATAAAAAATGTGGCTAACAGATAAAAACTGCTAACACCAATTCCGGCCCAAACTAATTTTCTTTTCAAAGCACTGTTACGACTCACAAACAAACCAGCAAGCACAAACAGTAAAAAAGGAATGGTGTAAACAGGATCAATGATGCTTAGATTATTAAATGCCACCTGATAATTACTGAAAGGGGTAAATACTTTTGTTCCGTAGGTAGTGGTACAATCAATGGCAACATGTGTCAACATGCCCGCAAACCAGAACCAATACCAATGCCCGTAAGAAATCGGTTTTTTACTCAATCGGTGACTTAACCATGCCGAGAGGAACGGCAGCAAACCGATGGCAAGTAATGAGTGCGTGTAACTCCGATGAAAAACAAAATTCTTTATATCGTCAGGTTCAAACAATGCATACGCCACATCAAAATCAGGAATGGTATTGGCCAATGCGCCTAACAGCATGGCTTTGTTCCCCAATTTTTTTCCTAAAATTACTTCTCCTATTGCGGCTCCTAAAACCAGGTGTGTTACTGAATCCATACTATACTTCTTTCCCCCATTTTACAATCATAAAATAATCGTTTTCGATGGGCAAATATCCGTAATCGTAACATAGTTTATACACGGTTCCTTTTTGTGTGGTGTATGTATGGGTAAAATATTTAAAGTTAAAACCTTTGTCGTGGAGCTTGGTTTTGGAAATTTTTACCTTGCCCTCTTCTGGAGTAATTGTTTCTAAAATTTTCCGATTCTTACGCAAAACATTATTGATATTTCGCATCTCAGCTGTGGTATCGCTATTGGCCTTGTTGTTATAATTGCTGCGACATTGGTCGTCACAAAACTTTTTATCGGCACGGCCTTTTAAAGGCTCACCACACTCCAAACAAACTTTTTCTGATGACATTACAGAGTAGAATTTGTCCAAAACTAACTAAAATTTATATCCGTATTTAATCGGCTACAAACGTTTCTTTACGATACTATCCGAAAAACCTCCGACTTCCGGAAAAGCAGCACCACATCTTTGCGGCATCAATTCAAACAAACACAGATGATTAATAGAACACAGATAACACGGATTGGGCGGAGATACACGGATTTTAAAGCTGTTCTGCTTATATCAGTCGCATCCGTGCCATCTGTGTTCCATTCATTAAAAGCTATGGTACTTTAAAAACAAACTACAGATTCAATGGAACTGCTTCACAAATCAAAAACAGATAAAATAATCAGAGCTTATTATAATGTCTATAATGAACTTGGATTTGGTTTCTTGGAAAAGGTATATGAAAATGCAATGGTGATAGAACTAAATTCTTATGGCTTATTATGCGAAAGACAAAAGCCCATTAAAGTTTTTTACCAGGAAATACCCGTAGGCGAATATTTTGCAGATATAGCGGTTGACAACACAATCATTTTAGAATTAAAGGCTGCGGAATCATTAGTCGAAGAACATGAAATACAATTAATAAATTATTTGAAAGCTACCGCAATGGAAGTTGGGCTTTTGCTGAACTTTGGAAAAGAGCCTGAATTCAAAAGAAAATTATTTACAAATGATAAAAAGTAAAAGAATGGAACACTGATGACACGGATTGGGCGGAAATCCACGGATTTTTATCTGTTTTTATCAGTCGCATCCGTGCCATCTGTGTTCCAATAAAAATCACAAAATCAAATTCTCATAAATAAATTAAACAATCAAAAAAAAACAAAAATCATGAACTCATTAAGAAACAGCGTAAGGCTAATCGGAAACTTAGGTGCAGCACCTGAAGTAAAAAATCTTGACAAAGGAAACAAAGTAGCAAAGCTTGCACTCGCTACCAACGAAACCTACACCAACCAAAAAGGAGAAAAGGTAACTGAAACCTACTGGCACAATCTGGTTGCCTGGGGAAAAACTGCTGAGATCGCAGAAAAATACCTGAACAAAGGCAGCGAAGTAGCCATCGAAGGTAAACTCACCAACCACAGCTATACTGATAAAGAAGGCATCAAACGTTACACAACTGAAATTGTAGTAAACGAATTTCTGATGTTGGATAAAAAGGCATAGCCCCTGACCAATTTAAAACCCTTTACCTTTTCTGTGCAGAGGAACTGCTTTAACAGGCATGTTTCCTCTGCGTTTTTTTTACTCCTATTACATTAAAATTAAACCAATCTATAGGTTAGTCTGAATAGGGCTTACAAATAAATTAATAGCAGTTATAATCGAATCATATCTATAAACTTCTTACTGCGAACTAAAATCAAAATAAACAGGCGCGTTATTAAAAGTAACAGGTAACTTGCTCCATGTTTCGATTGCGTTTCTGACACGAACAACAATAAAATAACTTCCGCCATAAAGAGAATTGGGGTATTGAACTGATGCCAACCCGTAAGTATTTAATATAACGGTATTAGAGAATAAAATGGTATTCGAAAACTGATCATACAACTCCACGATGACAGAATCACAATCGGTATCATTCAAACTCAACCCTGTATTAAATAAAACAGGTTGCATTAAACCACCGCCCATGTAATAGCCTTCAATAAAAAGTTTGAGGTTGAGTGCACTTAGTAAAATAGTGTAAGGTTGTTGAAAGCCTTGTGTGAGTACAAGGTTGCCGTTTTGAAATGTTTGTGTAACCGGCTCGCCCATGGTCCAGCTTAATGAATTACCTCCACCTTCAAAATATCCACCGCATGCAGGAGAAACCTGAGGACTTACGGTTTGAGCATTGCAATGCAGAATTAACAATGTAGAATTAAGTATCAAGAGCAGAATATTTTTTTTCATGAGCAGAATATTTTTACTTGTTAAAAAAATAAATAGCACCCTGGTCGGTGTTGAATCCTTCATCATCATAGGGTGCACCTACAATAATGTTGTTTCCTGATATAGACACAGCAAAACCAAAGCCATCACCATGTGCATCAGAAGCAATAATTGAAGACTCGAATTTCCATGTTGAACCAATGTGTTTATAAATATACGCGGCACCCTGACCACCATTGGCAGCATATGCTCCTACTACAGCAACATCTCCGGATATAGATAAGCTGCCGCCAAAACTATTACTAGTAATATCGTTAGGCACTAATTCTCCCTCAAAAGCCCAAGCAGATCCAATACCGGTTCGCTTAAATGCATAAACAAAATATTTGGCGGTAGAGGCCTCGTTCATGTTAGGGTCCAAATAGTAAGTTAAGGTGACGTTACCTACCAACGCATAATCACCGGAAATAAATACTTTATTACCAGCGGGTAATTGGGTAGGTGTAGATGGTATCACTAAAGTTGCAGTTTGAGACCATGTGCTACCGACACGTTTGAAAAGATGAGTAGCACCAGCTATATTATAACGGTCCCCCAATGCGCTTACTATAGCAAAGTCACCTGACAAACATACACCAGCGCCCAAACCATAATAAGCTTCCGCAGGATTCATGATTAAAATTGTTTGTTGACTCCAAGTTGTTCCACTCCGCTTGAAGACATAGGCAGCACCTACATTTTGAGTTGGACCAAAATCATATCCTACACCTCCAATAATTATATAATCTCCTGATATGGAAAGGCTTACTCCAAAATAATCATATGCCGATCCTAATATTGCAGTTAATTTTGCCTGTTGAGTCCATAAAGTTCCGGTTCGTTTAAAAACGTATGCAGCGCCTTGGTCTGTATTTATACCTGCATCCTTATTAGGAACTCCAACAACTGCATAATCCCCATCTATTGATACGCAATACCCAAAGTAATCTCCGAATGCTCCGTCTGATGCAATTAATTTTGCTTCCTGCACCCATGAGGCTCCATTTCTCTTAAATATATAGGCCGAGCCTTGAGCCGAATTTGCTCCAATTTCATCTTTAGAAGCACTAACAATTGCGTAATCTCCCGACATTGATATATCATTGCCAAGGTTATCACCGCTTGCGTTATCTGTAGAAAATGCTTTTTGATTTTCGGTGGCATTAGCCGGTAAATTACCCCATGTGCCACTTGATTTTGTAAACGATCTCCATTTGGTTCCATCATAACCCTCAAAATCATTTTCAGCAGCATTCCAACGTATCATGCCGGCAGCAGGAGTGAGAGTATCGTTATTGATTTTAATCTTTCCGGCCACATCTAATTTAGCAACCGGTGTGGTGGTTCCAACTCCCACTTTGCCACTTATATCAGCATTGCCCGCAACTGAAAATTTATTTGTTGGTGTTGTTGTGCCCACTCCCACATTGCCATCAAAATCTGCATTGCCAACAACTGAAAATTTATTAGCTGGTGTTGAAGTGCCTACACCAACATTACCACTATTACTATTATACACTTGATGATTGTATAAAGTCCAAGCTCCATCGGTTACAGAATTATTACTACCCACATTTGCTGCCGATGAATATGCAGTTCCACTCACATTATCATCCATGTATTCCCATATATCATTCCGCTCAACAATGTCGCCACCAGTACCAATGTATCCTTTGTTGCCGATTGAAAACCCAACGGCATTTTTTCTTGCATTGCCACTGTAGGTTGCCCGTGATGTCCATATATCAGTAGCAGGATTGTACTCCCAAAATTCATTCAAATGGTTGCTGCCATCATAACCTGTGCCTACATAGCCTTTATTATTCATAGCAAAACCAGCCGTTGAATGTCTGCCTCCTGCTGGAAAAGTTGCTTTACTTGCCCATGCATTGGTTGCGGGATTGTATTCATTCCAATCATTATTATAATTTCCATTTATATCTGTACCCAATCCAATATAACCCTTGCCGGAAGCAGAAAAACTAGCAACAAATCTTTTTCCGTTACCGGTATAATTTGCTTTCTGCGCCCATGTATCAGTTGATGGATCATATTCCCAAAAATCATTCAGGTCAGAACCGCCATCAGTTCCCAATCCGATATATCCTTTATTAGCAATAGAAAAACCGGTTGCAAATTTTCTTGCACTACCTGTCAAATTAGTTTTTTGAGTCCATGCATTTTGTGCAGGATCATACTCCCATAAATCATAATTGACATAACTGGTGGGTGCATTTCCGGTTTCTCCTGTGCCAACATATCCCTTGGTTCCAATGCTAAATCCAACTGCGCCCTTGCGCCCTCCTGCGGGAAAATTTGCCTTTTGTGTCCAGGTGTTATTGCCTGCATTGTATTCCCAAAAATCATCTAAAGCACTAAAGCCGTTCATTGTAGCGCCTGTACCCACATACCCAAGCTGACCAATTGAAAATCCAACACCCATGCTGCGAACCATTGTACTCACGTTCGCTTTTTGAGTCCAGCTATCTGTTGTAGGGTGTCCGGGGTCAATAACAGGACCCGTACTATGTATGCTGCTGCCTGCATGTAAAGCATACGGCACACTCATTAATTGTGAAGTGCCCATCAGGGTAAATGTACTTCCACCGCTGGTATCCAATTCCACTTTTATAAACTTAGCACCACTTGCCCAATTGATAGCGCTAAATGTTCCGCTAACCACAATTCCTTGCCCAATGTTTAAATTAAACAGACCTAATGAGTTGGTGGTTACAGTTTGCGTTTCCTGATAAACGGTAGTGCCAACATTACTTCCATCTAAAATACTAAATCGTAATGAGATGTTGTGATTGGCAATAAGATTACCACCATTGTCACGAGCTACTGCTTGATAAGGAAAACCCTGAGGCGCTTGTGCAAACCCGCAATTGGTTAGTGCCAGGGCAAAAATTAAAAGTAAGGTGATTTTTTTCATGGTTGATGTTTTAAGAATGCAACTAAAGTATAATAATCAGATAAATAAACAACCCACATAAAGGGGGGGGAAAGGAAGAATTTCATTGTTTCCGTCATTGCGAGGAACGAAGCAATCTCTTGCTATGGAAAGATTGATTCGCCTGAAGGAGGCTCGCAATGACGTAAGGTTTTATAGTATTACCAAGTAGTAACTTACCACTTGGTAACATCATTTACATCATTTAAAAACAACCTTTTGAATAACATGTTGCTCATCAATTTTTAAATTCAAAAAATACAAGCCTATCGAAAACACTTTTTCAATAATGAAATAATGTTTTCCATCTGCTAATTTTTCCGGTTTGCTTTTAAAAACTTCTCTTCCTGTAACATCAGTTAATAAATAAGAAACATTTGCTGATGTTATTAATTCAAAACTTAAAACAGTTTGTTGGTTAGCCGGGTTAGGGCTTAGTGATAAATTTATTGCATCAGCATTGAGTTGTTCAAATCCGGTTACACCACTTATGTTTATATCATCAATAAAAATATTGTTGCCTCCGTCTGCTGTAAACTGAAATTTAAAACGCACATTGGGTTGTCCTGCCGCTGTACTAATATTCATAGCATCTTGCCGCCATTCACTTGCAGTTGGAATAAAGTTGAGTGCTGTACTATTTACTGTTTCTAAGGAGTTGCCTGATTTGGTGTATTTCAATACCCAGGTTTGTCCGCAATCGGTACTCATAAATATTTTGAGATTATCGTTTGAAATTCCCCTGTTTGCAAAAGCTATTTTAAAATTAAACACAGGAGCAGTTGCGTTGCTCAAATTGAAATTTTCAGTATAAAAAATATCTTCGGTTGTACTATTCGCACTATCATTTTGTAAGTAAATAGATTTAGTTCCAGATAATGAGGCGAGGGTTGTTGTTTCCCAATGTGTGCCTCCATTATTTTCATAACTCCAATTGTTTGAGGGAAAAATTAAGGTTTCAAAATCCTGAATACTTGGAGCAAGTGTAGTAGCAATTGCGGGACTTACTTCAACTAATGCATTGCGTGTTAGTGTTGAATTGCCTGCACTGTTTGTTACAGATAGTGTTACATCATAAATCCCCGAAGTGTTATATTCCACTGTTGGATTGGTATCAGTACTTGCAACAATATTACCTCCAGTGAATTGCCAGTTGATAGTTGTAAAATCTCCACCATATGAAGTATTGTAAAACGTTACACTTTGTCCTTCACAAACACGAATTATTTTATCAGAAAAATCGGCAACCGGTGCGCACACTGTTGTTGGAAAACTATCATTAGTACCCGTGAGTAAAAGATTTGCTGTTATCCATAAATTATTTCTATTGCTTATGTTTGAATTTAAAGCCGCTTGCATACGTGCCACTTGCCCTTGTGTAAACATGCTGGGGCAACTGGCATAGTCCATAATGTTTTGAACGTTATCAATTACTCCAACACTACATGTACTCTGACTCAAATTACAACCTGAACTTCCAATCGTATTTGGCGTATCGAAAACAAAATCGTCAATGTTGCAGTTAGTAGGAAGTCCGGGATTATTACCGGGCCCCCATGTATGCCATAGATTAAGATAGTGCCCAATTTCATGAGACAAAGTATGAACTGCACCTTGACTATTGTTAGATGTGCCTATGCTTCCAACAGATTCATCAATAGTTACAATACCATCTACACCGGGTAATGCACCAGGTAAGAATGCATAGGCTACAGCAAAAGAGCAGGAATTTTCTACCCAAATATTTAAATATTTATCCGGGGGCCATTGCACAATAGCTTTAAGAGCATCATTGCCATCATTGGTTAAAAGAGTTTGATGGCGCGTAATTCCATCGGTACAATTACCTTGCGGGTCTAATTGTGCCAAGCGAAATTCAACTTGAACATCACCGACAATGGGTTGAAACAATGGTACAACTTGTGCAGTGTCTGCATTTAATTTTTGAAAATCTTCGTTGATGATACGCATGGCATCCAGGATTTGTGCTTTTGAAATATTCTCAGCTCCATAGTTGTGCATGATGTGAAACACAACCGGTATCACAAATAAAATAGTATCCGATTGTATTTGATTTTGATGTAAACGGGAAAAATAATTTGCAGTATAATCTGCAGTATGTTTTTCTAATGCTTCTCTTCGCTCTTTGATTTCAGGATGTTGCTGTAGCAGTTTTTGCTCCATTATATATTGCCCGCAAAAATTTGATTGCTGTGCAATGGTTTCAATTGAAAATAAAAACAGCATTGAAGTGATAAAGGTTTTCATTGTATCAGTTAATTTGGTTAATACTTTAAAACTTTTATTGTTACGCTATTTCCATTTACATTCATCACACAGAAATACATTCCACTTGCTAAATTTTTTGTTGAAATTTGAATGGTGTTTTTGCCTGCATCCATTTTTTTATCGCAAACATTCAACACCACATTTCCAATAACATCGGTTAATGAAATTTTTACTTGTGAAACACTTTTCAAATTGAATGATAGTGTAGCAATATCGATTGCCGGATTAGGATATAAATTGACCTCTGCAATAAAACTAGTCTCGGAAATACTGGTTGGGATTTGATAATACCCTAAGTTAAGCCATTCGTTTTTATCCGATACATTTGAGCCATCACCACCACCTAAGGCAGCAAGATAAAGACTGTCATTTTGCAATACGGGAGTCATATAAAACAACTCTAAAGCTGTAGGTTTATCGGGACCTAATTTCCAAGCGTTGGCATTAACATCGTAAGCAAAAGTTTTGGCTGTAATATCCGGTCCATTTGTTATAACGCCACCTGCAAAAACCACAAGTCCTGAATTATTATCCAACGAAACTGCTGCTCCTGCTTTTGAAATTATTCCGGCAGGATGGTCGTCCACTTGTGTCCATGTGATTTGCGAAGGGTTAATGGCATCAATTACTCCAACATAAGTTGTTCCAATTCTTAAACCAAGTGCAGTGCTAAATCCACCTGCAACAACTATTTTATTGTTTACAATTCCGCCACGGCATCCATATAAAGGGTCGCCTGGTTTTGGGGTACCTATTGCCCATGAATTGGTATAGGTATTATAAATTTGAACACTTGTTGAACCTGCGGCTCCAGTACTGCCACCAATAATATATACCAGCGAATCTTTATATGTTCCAAATGCAGGAGATGAAACAGGTATTGGCACTGCTGCTCCTGTTGACCATGCACCTGTTGTGTAATCATAAATTTGTGTCGTACCAATTATATTCGTTGCACCTTGACCCCCAAAGACAAATAGTTTTCCGTTTGCTTTTGCTGATGCCGGGTAATAAGCAGCACCAGGCATTGCATTAATACCTGCCCATGTTGCAAAGCTTATATCGTATTCATAAGCATCTGCAGTAGCAGCGCTTGTGTAACCGCCCATTATAAAATATCTTGAATTATTGTTTGTACAAACAGAAGCTACTGCACCGCCTACGTTTCCGGCCACTAAAGGGTCGTGGGTACTCCATCCATAATTTACAAACTGTTCTAAAACTTTTATTGTTGATGACAAAGTATCGTTTGCAGGATTTGCATCACCGGCTAAAAATGTTTGCACGTTGATTGTGGGATTTCCCACAGTTGCATTCCAAGGGTCAAAAGTTATTTGCGATGTTGCTTGTGGCGAAACCGTTACAGATTTTGTGGATGTATAACCACCGGTAATATTCATTGTAACATTAAATGTTTGTGTGCTGCCTCCTTTGTTTTTTACTGTTGATTTTGGATTAGAAGTTCCTGTTGGATAATAACTATCCATATCAATACTTAATGCTGCTACTTCAGCAGCCGGGCGCGTGCCAAGTTCAACATTATCTATAAAAACGCCATCGGCCAATGTGTTTTTATTTCTGAATGCAACATAAATATCCTGTCCTGCAAACGCATTTAACGAATAAGTATAGTATGTCCATAGTGGTAAAACTGTGCCGGGAACAGTAACAGTATCTGCAATAAAATCTATTACACTAGTAAAACTTGTAAGTGCAGAATCGGTGGTAGATATTAATATAAAAGTAGAATCAGGTGGATAACCGTGATACTGAAATTTGAAATGAAATGAAAGTGAATCACCAGCAGCAACGGTAAACTTTGGAGCCATAAACCAATCATCACCATTACCTGTCAGTGAATATTGACAGTGGGCACTTTGCAACCCTTCGTAAGCGGCAGGATAATCAGCAACGTTAGATGTTGTCCAACCTGCTGTTGTATCCAGCACATCCACAATTTGCCAACCCGATGGAGGAAATGCACTTTCAAATCCTTCAAAATAATATCCGTTTAATGAGGCAGGTAAAAATGCTTGTGTAACATTTCGGTGCGCTTTAATTGTTTGAATACCATCATCCGAAAGATAACTTTTTTTGATGCGGCTTTGCGCGTTTACATTTATGCAAAACAATGTTGCAAGAAATACACAAGTGAGTTGGAGTAGATTTTTTTTCATTTTATTTGAAGTAAAGTTGATTTAGTTTTTAATTAATTTTTTAGTGATTGATTTCCCATCTATGCTTATTACACAGAAATACATTCCTGACATAAATTTTTTGGTGCTTATTAGTGTTGTTTGCGTTCCGGAGAAAGTAGTATTGTAAATTATTTTTCCGGTAACATCTGAAATGGTTACATCAGCCTTTTTAGGAATATAGTTTAGGTTAATGATAAAATAATCATTGGATGGATTTGGATAAATTGACACCCCATTTGTTTGCGGTACACTTTCAATTCCTGTTAGGGTGTTGTCGAGTTTGGCAATAAACATATCCGCATTACCAGATGTGGATGCATTAGTTAACACTGTTGTGCTAAAAGAAATAACAGCGCTACCAAAGCGACCGGTAATGTACACATCATTGGTAGGGTCAATTGCTATGGAAGCAGCAACGTCAGACCCCGTTCCACCAGCCGCAATGGCATAAATAAAATTACCAGCACTATCAAATTTAGAAATGTAAATACCGAAAGTTCCTGAGGGCGTCATAGTAAATACTCCGGCACCCGGATCGAAATCGAAGGTGGAGCGGAACGTGCCTGTTATATACACATTGGCAGCGTTATCTAATGCCAGACCCCTACCAATATCAGTTCCCACTCCTCCAAATGTTTTTCCCCATAAATAATTTCCTGAATTGTCAAGTTTACAAATTAATACATCTTCTTCTCCATCAAAGGAATTAACAATAACCGTTGCCGTACCGGGATTAAGGTCAAATGTTCCTAAAAAGTATCCGGAGACATAAATATTTTGAGCAGCATCCAGAGCAATTGAAGTACCATCTATTGCAGCTAAACCAACTAAAGCTTTTGCCCACATAAAATTACCTGCACTATC
>JANNXV010000037.1:0-8728 GCA_031409815.1 Bacteroidota bacterium | reverse complement strand
TTTGTACCTTTTACTTTTAAGGTACCACCTTTGTAAACCCAAAGGCCGGCTCCATTACCAAAGTGAATTTTTGCACCTTCGGTAATATTTAATGTTTGTGAAGAATCAACAACTAGAAATCCGCCATAAATTACATAGGGTAAAATACTGTCCCAATCCACAGTCTTATTTAAAGCGGTATCAAGTAACACATATGGAGGCAAACCCTGCACAAATCGATTTGCAACCAGAAAGTGGGCGTTTTGACCCCATGCTGTCAGTTTCACATCCTGCACATTACCATTGGTTTCAAAAACAATCGAATCATTCAGCACGTAAGGCAAGGTAGATGCATTTGGATCCACTGTTACTTCAACAAAAACCCAGATACTATCATTTGCTCTAATCTCCACATCATTAAAGCTTCTTCCTGGCACCCCGTTTACATTTATCCTGTAATTTGTAGTTGAACCTGCAAGTTTAATGTTTGTTCTAACTGGTTGGTTATTATTGTTATAAACTCTAAAGTTTTTAGTTATACTTCCAATAGAAACAAATACGGTATCGAACAATATCTTATCTTCTGAAAATGCCAACCGGGCACTACTATCAGTAGTAAATTCTTCCTTTTTGCAAGAACCTGTTACCACAATTAAAAGGAAAAATAAAAGGCGTAATGGGATACTTATTTTAAACATGTGTGCGATGGCAAATATAGAAATATGAATTTTGACTTAGACCTTAGAGTTATCAAAACTCAAAAATGAAACCTTTTTTTACTGTTTCTATTGTTCAAAGAAAGAAAATATTTATATTTGCGCTCTCAATTAGATTAATAAACAAATGAAATCAGATATCCATCCAAAAAATTACAGATTCGTAGTATTTAAAGACATCTCTTGTGACTATGCATTTCTTTCAAAGTCGGCTGTAGAAACAAAAGACACTATTAAATGGGAAGACGGTAACGAATACCCACTGGTAAAACTGGAAATTTCACAAATGTCGCATCCATTTTATACCGGTAAAATGAAATTGGTTGACACTGCTGGTCGTGTTGATAAATTCCGCACCCGTTATGCGAGTAAAACAAAAAAGACAGACGCTGCTAAAGCAGCATCAGAAGAATAAGTTTTCATGTTGGTAAATTAGGTTATCCCGATCAGATCCAAAACCTGGTCGGGATTTTTTTTTCTTATCAACAATTTTTAGGGCATACAACCAACCGCAAAAAAGTTCCTGTTTATAACTAAAACTATTCCCAAGCTTGACTTATATTGAAATATTGGTCACTTTTGTAAGAGATATTCTATTCGATAATTAACTAAAAAATAATACATATGGCAACTGAAGCAAGTGAAGCAAAAGAAAAATTAAAAGTATTGCAATTAGCAATTGATAAAATTGAGAAAACCTATGGAAAGGGAACAATAATGCGTTTGGGTGATAACGCCATTGAAGCCATTGAAGCCATTTCAACCGGTTCCATTTCGTTGGACAGTGCACTGGGCATAGGTGGGTTACCAAAAGGCAGAGTAATTGAGATATATGGTCCGGAATCATCCGGTAAAACAACACTCGCAATTCATGCAATTGCCGAGGTGCAGAAAAATGGTGGCATAGCTGCCTTTATTGATGCCGAACATGCTTTTGATCGAACATATGCACAAAAGTTAGGTTGTGATATTGAGAACCTATTAATCTCTCAACCTGATAATGGTGAGCAGGCATTGGAAATTGCTGATAATCTTATTCGTTCCGGTGCAATTGATATAATTGTTATTGACTCAGTAGCAGCTTTAACGCCAAAGAGTGAAATTGAAGGTGAAATGGGTGATAGTAAAATGGGATTACATGCCCGTTTAATGTCGCAGGCTTTACGTAAACTTACAGCTAATATTAGCCGCTCAGGTTGCTGCTGTATTTTTATTAATCAGTTACGCGAAAAAATAGGTGTTATGTTTGGTAATCCTGAAACTACTACGGGCGGAAATGCATTGAAGTTTTATGCATCGGTGCGTTTAGACATTCGCAGAATAGGTCAGATAAAGGACGGAGAGAACATTGTGGGTAACCGTACTAAAGTTAAAGTGGTGAAGAATAAGTTAGCGCCTCCATTCCGATTAGCTGAATTCGATATTATGTATGGAGAAGGAATCAGTAAAGTAGGTGAGATAGTGGACCTTGGTGTAGATAATAACATTATCAAGAAAAGTGGTTCTTGGTTCAGCTATGGTGAGACTAAAATTGGTCAGGGAAGAGATTCAGTTAAGCAAATGATGTTGGATAATCCTGAGCTTGCAGAAGAAATCGAAATAAAAATACGTGAAGCATTGGCTGCTAAGGCTGCGGCTCTATAAATTACTTATTTATTAAACTGTAAAACGGAATGAGATGATCATTCCGTTTTTTTTATTTTAAGATTATTTGAGAACCGCTTAATTTTAACTGATACCTAAACTTATTCAAAATGACCATCGATGGCTTTATTAAATTTGCCACTTCTCAAACAATATTTCTATGAAACAATTATTTATTGCATTCCTAATCTTTTTCTCCTCCACGGTTTTTATTTCTTGTAATCAATCAAAAAACCAAACCGAAGAAACAGCTTCTACTACTGCAGCTAATGATACCTCAGCATATGCCAGAAAGTTAGCCGATTTGAATGCTAAAATTGCTTCGAACCCTAGCGATGCCTCACTGCTTAATCAACGTGCAAAGCTCTACCTTGAGACGCAGGATATAGGCAATGCCATACTTGATGCACAGAAATTGTTAAGTATCGATACTACCAACGCTGATTATTTTGTTACAGTGGCTGATGTGCATTTTGCTGCTGGTAAATCAGGACGATCTAAAGCAGCCTTAGAGAAAGCGCTGAGTATTGATTCAAAAAATAAGGAAGCCAATATGAAATTGGCTGAGCTTTTTTTCTATGTACAAAAATATGATCAGTCAATCAGCTATCTAAATAGTGTTTTAAAGGAAGACATTCATAACCCCAAAGCTTATTTTATGAAAGGTATGAATTTTAAAGAAATGGGTGATACTACTAAATCGATTTCAAGTTTTCAGACAGCTATTGAGCAACAACCAGACTATTATGAACCATTTATGCAATTGGGTATTATTTATTCAACAAAAAACAACCCCCTTGCCTTACAGTATTTTGATGGTGCCATCCGAATTAAACCACAAAGCGAAGAAGCTCTTTATGGACGAGGTATGTGGTATCAGGAACATGCTAAAGACTATGATAAAGCCATTCAGGATTATACGAGTATTACTCAGATGAATCCTAAAAATAGAAATGCGCATTTTGCATTAGGATTCATTCATTATAATTACCTCAAGGTGTATAACGAAGCGATTAAACATTATACGCGTGCCATTGATGCAGACCCAAATTTTGCTGATGCATTTTACAACCGTGGTGTTTGTTACGAAACATTGGGAGATATTGCAGCAGCTAAAGGAGATTATGAAAAAGCTTTAGATATTCGCCCAGATTATCAGGCTGCCAAAGAGGGGATTCAGAGAGTGAAATAAATTTTTTTGTTTGCAATTTGTCAATTATATTAAAAATAGTAAAATCTGACTCCTGCCTGAATTACGACTATCTCAATTAATAAAATGATAACTATTGTAAAATCCTTAAAAGTAATTTCTTTCGTCAATTCGGTTGTATTATTATTCTTTGAAAACCCAATAAATAGTAGGAGTAAAGCTGTTGTTGCACACATAAATCCTAATACCCAAAAGTTGCTTGCAAACTGTTGGCCACGACTCCAACCTAAAAAAGCGTTTTTAAATAATTGTAAATTAAAATGTATTGAATAAAGAAAAATTCCTATCGTTATTGCCCAATTTCTTAACCATAATGTTGCAAAAACTAAGGTAACTAAATACAACAATTCTTGAATTAAATTTAATAATGGCGCTTCTTTTCCTACTAATAAATCTAAAAGGAAAAAAAAACCGGTTAAAATCAAAGAAATGAAAGTTAACCCCCTATACAAGTATTGTCTGTCGGTCATCATATCTTAATGCTATAATTGAACCTGTTTTCTTTTCAAATAATAATTCATCAGCTCTTCAACAGGTTGCTTAACAATTTTTCCGATTTGTATTTCTAAAGTTGCTGCTACTTCCTTCAATTCCTTTTCAAAATAAAAAGCGAGTGATCCTACAAAATGTACCGGAAGTTTTTTGTAATTATCATAATGAGTAACATATAACTCCATAAATTCTTTCATTCCTTTACGGATCAGGTCTTTGATGTACTGATCCTCTTTATGTCGTGAAAGAAAAACGGTGAGTGATGCTAGCCATACATTTGCATTGGACTCGGAGTAAACCTTGGCAACAATTTTATTTTTGTCCAATTGATACTGATCAAGAAAGTCATCGCTCAACTGTTTTGGCATTAAGTCATACAAAAAATGAGTTACTAATTTTTTACCATAGTAGGAGCCGCTGCCTTCGTCACCTAAAATATAACCAAGGCCATAATTCCGTTCATGCACCTTTATGCCATCAAAATAACAACTGTTACTTCCGGTGCCGATGATGCATGCTATTCCTTCCTCATCACCACATGTTGCATAAGCACATGCCAGCAGATCATGATCAACCACCACTTTTGCGTTTACAAAATATTTTTGTAGCCCATCTGCAATGATGGTTTTTAATTTTGCACTTGAACATCCAGCACCAAAAAAGTAAAGTTCAGTTACAGAAGTAGAGTAGGGGGCAAGTGATTCATTCCCGCTAAGGGTATCGTAAACGAATTTCGAATCATGAAAATAAGGGTTGAATCCAATTGTATTGAATGAGCCAATTACTTTTCCTTTATCAGCCAATAACCAATCTGCTTTGGTAGAGCCACTATCAACAACAAGAAGCATATTATAAGTTTAAAATTTTTAGTTTGAAGTTGTTGCAAAGCTAATTTTCTTTGACAAGATATTTTTTGTCATGTGTCCGCGAGTCATGCTGAACTTGTTTCAGCATCTCTACAACAGCGAAAGTTGGTGAAAAGAGTTTAGCAAAACAGTTAGTTTAAATCCTAAGAATATTTCGCATTTGAAGCAGATCTTCATCTAACGGTGATTGATTTTTTGTTGCCTTTGAAAATTCAGTGAGCGAGTATTTGTTGCTGCTAAATCCAACCATTTTATGCGATTCGCCTTCAATTAATAATTCAACGGCCTTAACTCCGAGTCGGGTTCCTAACACACGATCGAATGCGGTTGGACTTCCTCCACGCTGAATATGTCCTAGTACTGTAACGCGTGTATCATAAAAATCAAATCGTTCTTTAACTTGTTTTGCAATTTCTTGTGCACCGCCATGATGCTCTCCTTCAGCCACGATAACAATACTGCTGGTTTTTTTCTGTTTTGCTCCTAATTGTAGGAGTGCAATCAATTCATCAATGGTAGCATTTTTTTCGGGTAACAGTACTGCCTCTGCACCACCAGCAACACCACTCCATAGTGCAATACAGCCGGAATCGCGACCCATTACTTCAATAAAAAATAAGCGATGATGCGAATCAGCAGTGTCGCGAATTTTATCCACAGCATCAATCACCGTATTTACCGCTGTATCAAATCCCAATGTGTAGTCGGTACCCGACAAATCGTTATCAATAGTGCCAGGCACACCAATAACTTTTATGCCGGGAAAAATAGAAGCAAATGCTGTCATTCCTCTAAAGGTGCCATCACCACCAATAGCAACCAGCGCGTCAATTTTATTCGCTATTAGGTTTTTCTTCGCTTTCTCCATTCCTTCAGTAGTCATAAATTCTTTACTGCGGGCAGTTTTTAAAATGGTGCCACCCCGCTGAAGAATATTGCTTACCGAACGCGAATTCATTTCCATGAATTCATTATCAATTATTCCCTGATAACCTCGCATGATTCCGCAAACTGCTAAATTGTTGTAAAGCGCAGTTCGAACTACTGCCCTTATGCATGCATTCATTCCGGGTGCATCGCCACCCGATGTAAAGACTCCTATCTTTTTAATCATACTGATAAAACTTTTGTGCTAAGTTCGCGAAATGTATTGATTTGAAAATTTGGTGATTTGAAAATTTGAAAATGTTATCAAATGACCAATAACTTGATTCCCCAATTACCTCAGTTACATTAATTATCCAATTCCTAAGAAAATGGACGAAACAAAAAATCCCTGGCAAACACTCTCTTCGGAAATAAAATATGATAACAATTGGATTCGAGTAATTGAAAACAAGGTGATCAATCCTGCAGGTAATCTGGGAATATATGGCGTGGTGCATTATAAAAATATTGCAGTAGCTGTAATTCCGCTTGACGAAGAAAACAATACCTGGATTGTGGGGCAATATCGTTATGCACTGAATCTTTATGAATGGGAAGTTCCGGAAGGTGGTTGCCCGGAAGGTGAAGATCCGTTGAATGCAGCCAAGCGTGAATTATTAGAAGAAGTGGGTTTGGAAGCCGAATCATTTGAACTCATTCAAAAAATGGAATTATCAAATTCAGTATCGAATGAAATAAGTTACACTTATATAGCGCGGGGACTTAAACACGTTGGGAGTGAGCCCGAAGACACTGAACAATTGCAGGTTCGTAAATTACCTTTTGAAGAAGTGTTTAAAATGGCAATGAACGGAGCAATAAAAGATGCGCTTTCTGTTGCAGGTATTCTTAAGGTGAAGTTGATGATGTAAATTATTTCCCTTTAAACCTTACAATCGCATTTCTTGTAAAATCACTCAACACTAATTTACCACTCATTGCAGCGCGTTCTGTTAATAGCGTGTCCCAATGATCCGTTCCCTGCCAGAAAACTTTTTTGAGCATGCTCATTGCTTCGGGATTGGATTGAGAAAGAGTTTGTGCTAATTCGCTTATTGCTTTGTCTAACTCTACAGTGGTTTTAAAAATATCAGCGTACATTCCTTTCTCCTTTGCCCATAAAGCAGTCTGCCATTTGGTGGCATCTACTGTTAGTTGCGTAAAGGCCGCATTTCCAATTTTACGCTCAACAGCAGGGCCAACAACGAAGGGACCAATACCAACTGCGAGTTCACTCAGTTTAACTGAAGCTGCTTCGGTTGCCAATGTGTAATCAGCAGCACAGGCTAAACCAACTCCGCCCCCAACGGCTTTGCCTTGAACACGTGCAACAACAAACTTTGGTGCTTTGCGTAATGCATTAATCACGCTTGCGAATCCACTGAAAAATTTTGTCCCTGTTTCCATATCATTGATAGAAACCAATTCATCAAACGATGCACCAGCACAAAATGCTTTTTCTCCTTCGCTTTTAAGGACGATGACTTTTGCTTCGTTGTTATTTCCAACACTTGTTATTTCATCAGCAAGCTTTCTTAAGATTTCTCCCGGCAAGGAATTGCTTTGCGGATGGAAGAAAGTTATGGTTGCAATTCCGTTGTCAATATGTGTATATACTTTTCCTTCACTCATATTTTATTTCGATTGAAAATTATTCAGACTTATTTTTTATTTCGAAGATTTTATATCTCACTACTAATTGCAAATTATAAGAATTAAATTTACCTGTGTAGCCTTTTTCGCCAGCTAATGCTGATGGATTATTATTTATAAAATGCATAAACTCATAATTAGGAATCAAAGCAATTTCAAATTTTTTAATTTTATAAGCTAATTCAATTCCCGGTTTAATTAAATATCTATTGGAAAACTCTGCATCAAATTTTCCTTCTGTTTTCATATTATAAAAGGGGGAAGAATAAAAGACATTATATCTTGTTGTAGTGTATCCATAATTTGTTTTGTATTTACCCCAATAATAACCTACCCCAAAATCTACTCCTAACGAGAAATGATTTTTTGAAATAAAGTAATAGGCTACACCAACTTGTGTCGAATAAGTCTGAATATTTTCTCCTTTTGATTGAATTCCTTCAATATCACCAAATGTTACATTTAATGGAACAATTGTTTCGGTTTTTCCTGTCCTATCAGTTATAGTTATGTCAGAATAATTTGCTCTTAAAAATATTCGCACTTTCTTAATCCTGTAAGACGCTTCGATACCCAAAGAAATATTATAACCTTTGTGAATGGAGGTTGTTTTAAATTCTCCTGCAATACCTCCATTTATATCCTTAATAACTCTATAATCATTGGGTTCTTCTGAAAATGAAGAAATTCCGGCACCTCCTGTTAAACCAATCTGAAAATATTTTTGAGCAAATGCAAATTGAGTCAGCGTTGAGAAAAAAAATAACAACAGAAGAATTTTTTTAAGCATCTTGATTAATCTTCTTTACCATCGTCAATATAGTAGCAATTGCCACCGTCTCTCCCGTTTCATCATACACATCCACTAAAAATTTTACAATACCTTTTGCAACATCTGTTGCTTCCCGTTTTTCGGTGTCCACTTTTTCTTTAACGGTGAAACGAACTCCAATGGTCATTCCGGGATAAACGGGTTTGGTGAAACGACATTCTTCTAAACCGTAATTTAAAAGAACAGGTCCTTTTTTAGGATCAACAAATAAACCAGCGGCTTTGCTCAACACAAAATAGCCATGCGCAACATTTTGAGTAAATATGGTTCCTTCTAAAGAGGTTGCATCCATGTGTGCGTAGAAATTATCTCCACTCACGTTAGCAAAGTTGTGTATGTCGGCCTCTGTTACGGTATGTTTCCCACATCTTTTTGTCTACTTCGAGATCAAAAGGAGGAATATCTGCTG
>JANNXV010000036.1:0-4707 GCA_031409815.1 Bacteroidota bacterium | reverse complement strand
TGCACGCAACACGAAATCCCGTTGGTGTATGCATCATCTGCTGCTACTTATGGTGGAGGAGAATTGGGTTATGATGACAATCACGATGTGATTCCAAAATTAAAACCACTCAATCCTTACGGTGATTCAAAAAATGATTTTGACATCTGGGCATTGCAGCAAACTGAAACTCCCCCACTTTGGGTCGGTTTAAAATTCTTTAATGTGTACGGTCCCAACGAATATCACAAATCACGCATGGCATCAGTCATCTTTCACTCGTTTAATCAAATTCAGAAAACCGGAAAAGTAAAACTGTTCCGCTCACATCGCCCTGAATATAAAGATGGCTGGCAGTTGCGCGATTTTGTTTATGTAAAAGATGTGGTGGAGGTATGTTGGTTTTTTCAGCAGCAACAAAATCATTCAGGTATTTACAATTTAGGTTCGGGCAAAGCACGTTCGTTTTATGATTTAGCTGCTAACACTTTTAAAGCCATGAATCGCGAAGTGCAGATTGAGTTCATTGACATTCCGGAAGACATTCGCGATAAATACCAGTATTTTACCGAGGCCAACATGAAAAAACTGATTGGTATCGGTTACACAAAACCATTTAGCACGTTGGAACAGGGCGTTAACGATTATGTAACCAATTACCTGCTTACTAATTCGTACTTTTAGTCCACCATGTTTCAGGCCTTAATCCGCTCTAAAGTTTTTCGTTATTTCATGTCGGCAGGTGTAGCTACACTGGTCGATATTTCGGTTTATTTTATTGCGTTCAATTATATTTATCATAAGCAGGATATTCAATTAATGGACTCAGTTATTGTATCTGCTGCAACAGCTGCGCTGCTGCTTTCCTATACAGCAGGACTCATTACCAATTTTACCATTACTAAATTTTTAGTTTTTCACGAATCAGATTTAGAAACACATAAACAATTGTTCCGGTATATTTTGGTTGCAATGGTTGTGCTTGCACTCAATTATGGTTTGATGCGTTACCTCATTCGCAGCCTTGAATGGTTCCCCACACTTGCCCGTGCATTCTCAGCCATCAGCATTGGAATACTTAGCTTTATTATTCACAAAACCTTTTCTTTTAGGGTGAGTAAAGAGAAGAAGATGGCGTAATATTTTTTTAAAAAATGAGGAAGAAAAACACCTGATTCTTTTAAAAATTAATTTTTACAACGCCACCTTCAACTCTTCCAAAAACCCACGTACCTTCAGCAGCGATTCTTTCATTTTCACATTGTCAGAAATATCGTTTTTGTTGTCGCGTAATTTCTTTTTGGCTCCATCTAAAGTAAAGCCACGTTCTTTCACTAAGTGAAAAATAATTTTGAGGTTGTCCAAATCTTCGGGAGTAAATAAACGGTTTCCTTTATTATTTTTTTTCGGACGCAAAATATCAAACTCCTTTTCCCAAAAACGAATGAGTGAGGTGTTTACCTTAAACATTCCGGATACTTCACCGATGGTGTAATACATCCGTTGCGGTTCTTTGTCGAAATCTATGATCATGGTTTGATGTGCTGATTAAACGATGTGCTAATGTGCTGATGAGTTGGCACTAATTTAAAAGCATTATGCCATCAGAAAACTCTTCCTATACTGTAGTTAACAACAGCCCGATGTTAATCGAACGATTGGTTTTGTTGGCTTGCAATGATCCGCACTTTCTCATAATCAACAGCGCTTAAATCGTTGAAAAAAAAATTAATCGGATCAATCTTCTGTCCGTTTTTCATTACTTCATAATGCACATGTGGCCCTGTTGATGATCCGGTACTACCCACATATCCAATAATATCGCCCCGGCTAATTCTTTGTCCCGGTCGCACCTTAAACTTGCTCATGTGTGCATATAATGTTTCGTAACCAAAACCATGATTGATCACAACATTGTTACCATACCCACGACCCATTGCTTCCACTTTCTCCACCACTCCATTGCCAGTGGCATATATTTCGGTTCCGATGCTGGCTGTAAAATCAATACCCTGATGCATAATTGAAGTTTTGTAGATAGGATGTATGCGATAACCAAATCCGCTAGCAATGCGATTTAAGTCTCGATTGCTTACCGGCTGTATGGCAGGTATTGATGCCAATAATTCGGTTTTCTTTTTCGCCAGCTCAAACACCTCATCATACGACTTACTTTGAATATACAATTGTCGGGATAGCACATCCAATTTTCGGGTAGAAGCAATCATTAGGTCACTATTATCAAATCCTTCTAATTGTTTGTAACGGTTGATACCACCATAACCGGCTTCGCGCACTGTTTTGGCAATGGGCTCGGCTTCAAAAATTACCCGATAAATCTGATCATCTCGTTTTTGCAAATCGTCCAGCACATTGGAGGCAAGCGTCATCCGCTGCTGCAAAAGCTCATACTGTAAAGTGAGCCCGTTTAACTCACGTCTAAGTACTTTTTCCTTAGGCGAATCCAAATAGGAATAAGCCAGTAAGAGCACGATAGTCCCAAAAACCAAAGCGGTTGCCAGCCAGCCAAAAACCCGCAACAATCGTTTGCGCCACCCTACAATTACTTTCTCGTAACGCAGCGAATTGGTATTGAAATAATATTTGGCTTTGGCCATGCTTATAAATAATAAATTTGCGCCTCACAAAAATAAGATTTTACAGTATGCTTACCTCTGCACAAATTCGCCAGCAGTTTCTTGATTATTTTAAAAGTAAGGGTCATCAGATCGTTGCCTCAGCTCCGATGGTGGTAAAAAATGATCCAACCCTGATGTTTAACAATTCGGGCATGGCTCCCTTTAAAGAAATTTTTTTGGGTAACCAGCCTGCCAAATATAAACGCATAGCCGACACACAAAAGTGCTTACGTGTAAGCGGAAAACATAATGATTTGGAAGAAGTGGGTGTTGATACTTATCACCACACCATGTTTGAGATGCTGGGCAATTGGAGCTTTGGCGATTATTTTAAGAAAGAGGCAATTGAATGGGCATGGGATTTACTGACGGGAGTTTATGGTTTGAAAAAAGATCGTTTGTATGTTACCGTTTTTGAAGGTGATGCAAAGGAGCAATTAGATTTTGACCAGGAAGCTTACGATTATTGGAAACAATACATTGCAGAAGATCGCATACTTCGTGGAAATAAAAAAGATAATTTCTGGGAGATGGGAGAAACCGGCCCGTGTGGTCCATGCTCTGAAATACATTATGATTTGAGAAGTGATGCCGAGCGCAAAAAACAAGATGGAAAAGATTTAGTGAATGCAAGCCATCCGCAGGTAATTGAAATATGGAATAATGTGTTTATGCAATTCAACCGCAAGGCTGATGGAAGTTTAGAACCATTGCCACAAAAACATGTGGACACCGGAATGGGTTTCGAACGTTTGTGTGTTGCCTTGCAGGAAAAAACTTCTAATTACGATACGGATGTTTTCCAACCGATGATTCAGTTTATTTCTTCCATGTGTGGAATTAAATATAGCGCAGCGGAAAAAACAGATATAGCTATGCGTGTGATGGCTGATCACATCCGTGCCATTTCATTTGCCATTGCTGATGGACAATTACCCTCTAACAATAAAGCAGGATATGTAATCCGAAGAATTTTACGCAGAGCCGTGCGTTATGCGTATTCATTTTTAAATTTTAAAGAACCTATTCTATGCAGAATGGTTCCTTTATTATCTGATCAGTTTGCAACCGTTTTTCCTGAATTAAAAGCACAGCAGGATTTTGTTGCGCGTGTAATACAAGAAGAAGAAACATCTTTTTTGAGAACATTAGAAACAGGCATTAAAAGATTTGAAGAAAACTTAAGTCATGCTGAGCGTAGTCGAAGCATTCCCGGTGACTTTGCTTTTGAATTGTACGACACTTTTGGTTTCCCGATCGACCTTACACAACTAATGGCGCGTGAACAAAATGTGGAAGTGGACATGGAGGGATTTACAAAATGCATGGCAGAGCAAAAATCGCGCTCTCGACATGCAGCTATTGTAAGCACTGACGACTGGGTGACCGTGAAAGATGATGCTTCCCAATTTGTGGGTTATGATGAATTGGAAACCGAAACAGAGATTATTAAATACCGTAAGGTAAAAAAGGCGAACAAAGAACAATTTCAGATTGTATTAAACCGAACTCCGTTTTATGCAGAGAGTGGCGGACAAGTTGGTGATATTGGTTTTATTGAAGCGGATGGAAACAGAATAAGTATTACCGATACACAAAAAGAAAATAATCTGATCATTCATTTTACTGATACACTTCCCAAAAATTTGGAAGCTACTTTTAAAGCTGTGGTTGATAAAAGCAGAAGAGGTTTGATTACCAAAAATCACAGTGCCACACATTTGTTGCACGCTGCATTAAAACAAGTGTTGGGTACTCACGTAAATCAAAAAGGTTCGTTGGTAAATGAGGAGCACACCCGTTTTGACTTTTCACATTTCGCAAAAGTGACCGATGAGGAATTGGAAAAAATTGAAACCATCGTAAACAATAAAGTGCGCGAAAATATTTTCTTAAATGAGCAACGCAACGTTCCCATTGCACAAGCAATGGAAAGTGGAGCAATGGCATTGTTTGGAGAAAAATACGGAGAGTTTGTGCGGGTAATTACGTTTGATAAAAATTATTCGGTGGAGTTGTGCGGGGGTACTCATGTAAAAGCGACAGGTGAGATAGGCTATTTTAAAATTGTGAGCGAAAGTTCGGTGGC
>JANNXV010000035.1:0-1729 GCA_031409815.1 Bacteroidota bacterium | reverse complement strand
CCACTTATTCGCTCTGTAATAAATGTTATAGGCCGTCTGCTGAGCTGCGGTGTTAGCTTTATAATTGTTATAAAAAGGATTCGGCTTATCTGATTTGTAACCTGGCTGCACTGCTGCATTTTCTCCGTTACTGAGATAACCACTTCCATCAGCGTCAATAATGGCAATCTCGGCTGCCTTGTTAATACCAGCTACTGCATAAGCATGAATCAGCATTCGCAGCTTAAGCGTATTACCAAATTTTCTCCATTTAACTTTCATGGCAGCCACATCTCCAATAACTCCTGCTGTCGGGTTGCCGAACATAATGTCGTTTATCCAGATTCCCTTGTTACCGTTAGTGGCTGTTACATCAGCATTCTTGATAAGTGCTATACCAGCATCTATTTCACGAAAAAGGGCTTTGTAAATATCAAGGCCATTGTCGTATTTAGGAGTAGGGTTAGCACTTCCTTTTAATGCTTCAGAATAAGGAACATTTCCGTAAACATCCACCAATATGGCATAGTTGTGTGCTTTCATAATCCGGGCAATCCCTTCATAGAAAGTGGCACCGGCCACATTGGCCTTTTGCTGTATAATGTTATAATCATAATTATTATCATAACAAGTGTTCCACACACCATTACCAAAAGTAGTAGTGATAGCATAGGTTTCTTCAAGCACATTCGGAGCATATGTACCAGACCTGGCCCAGTAGCCCATCCAGTTCTGAAGAGGACCCCATTGATTTGCTATCAGGTTACCAGTAGCATGCAATGCAGCAGGCAACACTACATCATAAGAAACAGTGCTGTCTGTTGGGTCGTTAGAGTTCTTGTTAATGTTAAATTGGCTTTTTCTACAGCCCGTTCCGGCAGCAATAAGTAGTACTGCAAGGGGAACGCTATATATTAATTTTTTCAGTTTCATATCTTAAAAGGTTTATACGTTATAACTGGATGTTTATACTTGCTCCGAATATCCTTGTTGGGGGAAGTGCTTCAAAGCCGGTAACACCCTGAGCATTGCCAACAGTATTAGAGAATTCAGGATCTGTCCATTCGTTTGTTTTTGGCAAGAACATAAACAGGTTTCTTCCACTTAAGGTAAAATTTACACCTTTAACTGCATTCTTGGTAAATCCAAACCATTTTATAGGTAAGTTCCAGCTAAGGCTTACTTCTCTTATTTTCCAGAAATCAGCACTTACAAGATAGTTAGTATTAGCAGCTGTGTTTACAGACTGTGACCAAAAATTGTAACCACCTGTCATATAGACGTTGGTGTTCTCCACATATTTAGGAGCCAGAGTGGTTCCAATATTGTAAGATGAATTAGGCATAATAAAAGGCTGACGACTGTTCTGTCCGCTTCTTTTTGAGATACCAGAGAAATCCATACCTGAAGCCCAGTTACCAGTATAAATCTGTGCACCTGCACGATAATCAGCCACTACACTGAAAGTGAAAGCTTTCCAATTTACTCCCAAGTTTAAACCTAACAAATGATGTGGAGCGGTTTGTCCAAATGGTTTGATAGTTGGGTCAACCGTAGGAAGACCAGAATTAATATCTACAATTACCCGACCCTGATCATCTCTTGCATAGTCGCTCAATTGGAAAGTATATGCAGATTTTCCTACTATTACGTAGTTACCATTTCCGATACCCAACTGATCAACACCGTCAATGATTTTAGTAACCTCATTTGTCTGATAGGTGTAGTTAGCTTTTACATCAATTGATAC
>JANNXV010000034.1:0-10481 GCA_031409815.1 Bacteroidota bacterium | reverse complement strand
GTTTACATCCTGATGATTCGTAACGAAAACACTACACAGCAAGTTAGATTGGTAGTAGAATAATAGTAAGTTACAGTAACTAAAAAAGGCGTCCCGAGTAATCAGGACGCCTTTTTTGTTTTTATCAATTACTTGATTTTCCGAAGAAACTAATTAAGTGTTAGTTTATAGATAGTAAATTTTGCATGGAGATATTTTTTAAGTAAGGATCGATTACTTTGTTTGATTCGGTAGCAGCAATTTTTTCGATACGGTTCTTCTTTACATTATACCATAGCTGAATATAATATTCGTTAAGATGATATAAATTTACTCGGTATGTTTTATTTTGACGTACAATTAAAAATGTTGCATGGTGCCAAATATGCCATGCTTTTTCATCAAAGTTTAACGCATTAAATGTATTAACGGGAGGAATTTCTTTTATCATAAATATTTGCTTTATGGATCAAATGTATAAGCACATTCATTCTATACAAAGGTTTATTTGGTCAATAAAAAGGAATAAAGGGTAAAAAAGGGATCAGCTAACAGATTAAAATATTAAAGTGGAATGTTGCCATGTTTTCTTTTAGGCATAGTTGCAACTTTGTTTTGCAGAATTTCAAAAGCTTTTATTAGCTTGACACGTGTTTGATCAGGAAGAATTACTTCATCAATATAACCACGTTCAGCAGCCCGGTAAGGATTTGCAAAGAGCTCGGTATACTCTTGCTCTTTCTCTTTGGTTTTTGCAACAGGATCGACTGATTTTTTTATTTCGTTCTTGAAAATAATTTCAGCGGCACCTTTTGCTCCAATTACTGCAATCTCTGCAGTTGGCCAGGCATAATTCATATCGGCACCTATATGTTTGCTATTCATCACATCATAAGCGCCACCATAAGCCTTGCGTGTTATTACCGTAATGCGAGGTACAGTTGCTTCACTAAAAGCATAAAGCAATTTAGCACCATTGGTAATTATACCATTCCATTCCTGATCGGTACCCGGAAGAAATCCGGGAACATCTTCAAAAACTAATAGTGGTATATTAAAGCAATCGCAGAAACGTACAAAACGTGCCGCTTTTTTAGATGAATGGATATCTAATACTCCAGCAAGATATGCTGGCTGGTTGGCAACAATGCCAATACTTCTGCCGGCTAATCGTGCAAAACCAACCACTATATTTTCAGCATAGTTTTTATGTACTTCAAAAAATCCGTCTTCATCATTATCAACCACTTCATTAATTACTTCACGTATATCATAGGGCTGGTTGGGATTCTCAGGGATGATTTCATTTAACTTAGGACGTAATTCATTACCGGTGGTATATGGTTTTCGCGGAGCATCATCTTCACAATTGTCGGGCACATAGCTATGTAATTTTCTTACATATTGTATGCACTCCATTTCATTCGCACAGGCAAAATGTGTAACCCCTGATTTTGTGCTGTGTGTAGTTGCACCTCCTAACTCTTCACTTGTTACTTCCTCATGAGTAACAGTTTTTAAAACATTGGGTCCGGTAACAAACATATAGCTGGTTTGCTCCACCATTAAAATAAAATCTGTCATGGCAGGAGAATATACAGCTCCCCCGGCACAGGGCCCCATTATTGCACTTAGTTGTGGGATTACTCCGGAAGAACGAACATTGCGATAGAATATATCGGCATAACCACCTAACGAAACCACACCTTCCTGAATGCGAGCTCCTCCTGAATCGTTTAAACCGATAAGCGGAACGCCATTTTGCAAAGCAAGATCCATTACCCGGCAAATTTTTTCGGCATGTGTTTCGGATAAAGATCCGCCAAACACCGTAAAATCCTGCGAAAAAACATATACAGGACGACCGTTAATATGGCCATATCCTGTTACCACGCCATCACCTAAATATTTTTCTTTATCAATTCCGAAGTCGGTAGCACGATGGGTTACAAACATTCCTATTTCCTCAAAACTGCCTTCATCCAATAACAATTGAAGACGTTCGCGAGCGGTGAGTTTACCTTTTTTATGTTGCGAAGCAATACGGTCGTCACCACCACCTTTCATTGCTTCTGCTATTTTGTTTTCTAAATTCTGTAGTTTGTTTTGCATAAATGATAGTTAAGAAAACGTTTAAGGGTATAAAAGTGTTTTCATAACGCTGTAAAAATAAAAAAAGAAAGCCGGCAATTGTTGCCAGCTTTCTTTTTTTGGAATAAAACTTCTTTTTACCAATTCAAAAGGGATAATCCGAAAGTAAATGGATGTAACTCAGGCCCTGTTCCTGATTTAAACAATTCAGTAAAGGCATAATTAAAGAATACTGTGGCACCTCTGTATCCCAACCGCAAAGTGGTTTCGGCTCGAAACGGATTGATGTTAAAATCATCATGTGTCTTATCTTTTCTTTTATCTCCATCCATCGAATATACCCTTTTGGTATGTGATTCGATTCTGTATGACATAAGTACACCAGTAGCAATGTGAAATGATTTCTTAAAATATTCGTTGGTGTTGAATTGTAACAACAATGGAACTGTTACATAGGCAATTTCTAATTTATGTTTAGATAAATCGTATGCGAGTGTGTCAGGGAAAGCATTAACAGAATCAATTTCAGGAATCAAGGTGCGATCGGAATTAAAGCGAAAGTTATTAATTGACATACCCAGACCGGTGGTAAACATTACATATCGCCTGTAAAGTTTAAAATCATGTGCAAAAAAATTAAGGTTTACACCTACTGATTTTCCAGTGTTTAATTCAAGATAATCATATTGTTTAGGTAACGAGGTGCCAAAATCTCCATTAAAGTAATTATTGTATCCTAGGTCGAGTCCCATCCAGTGAGAACGTGATTTTCTTTTCTTACTAAAATAATGTGAGTCATCATCAATGTCTGCATTAATATCAATATCTACATCAAAGTCTTGATTACTTTCTGCTTCTTCATCGCCTATGATAACTATTCTTTTATTGCCAAGATGAACAGTAGTAGTGTCTTTATCTGATGTGTTGATGGTTCCCAATTTGCCAACACCACTAATTTGTTTGGTAATGTGAGCCGGTTCAGTTTTATAATAGATTGATCCATTACCACTGATTTTTACATCCAGATTGTTGGTTACATCCAGTAAACATTTTCCGATACCACTAATATTTGCTTTGGCGTTTTCAACATGCAGTTCGGTTGCATCTACTTTTCCGTTTCCACTAATATCCAATTCTATTTCCTTTGCTGTTCCACTAATTTTTAGTTTGCCATTTCCACTAATCTTAGTGATGATATTATCTGCTTCAATTGGCATCATAATTTTTCCATTACCTGAAATTCGAATTGAAAAAGTTTCGGTTTTGAAAGCACTGTCAACCATTACTTCTCCTATTCCATCAACGCTTATTGAGTTTAAAATAGGAATTGTGATAGCAAGTTTTGAAGAAGGTCCATTTATTTTCAATATGCCATTTTCGACTGATGTTTGCACTTCTGACAAAGCTCCCTTGGTTTGAACAGTTACACTTTGCGTTTCGCCATTATGAATGGAGATTTTTGATTTACCTGAAATTCGAACTCCTGAAATTGCGGGTAAAGTTCGTTGCTCACTATTTTGTGCTGTTAAGTTGATATTACTGCTCATCAGTAATATCAAACTGCTGTATATAATTTTCTTAATCATAATTATTTAGTATTTCTTATTTAGTGGTAGGACGAACCTGCGTTTTAAAAAGTTACAATTGAAATTAGTAAAATGAATTATTAAAAATTCTTCTCAACTTTAAATTTTCCTGCAGATAGTTGATAAGCCATCAAGTCGCCATCCATATCGAAATCAGGAGTGAGTTTTACATTATCAAAACTTACTTTGTTAATTGTCCAGGCCATCAGTTTAATCATGCGGCTTTTCAAAGGCATTCGTTCTTCCGAAATCGAATTGGTTTCTGAACTGGTATAAAAAATCTCATCACCAGTTGCATTATTTACTTTGTTAGCGGCAGCAGTTTTAACATTATCAAATATCGTAATGGGGTTTAGCGAACGTTTTGCAGTAGGAACAAAAGTCCCTTTGTTTTCAGCATTGATTTTTTCTGGCTGTTCCTCGTTTGCAGTTATCAGCAATGATGTTTCGATTTTTGTTGCAGCTGACATTGCCAACACTGCATTATTTTTCTGTAAGTCGATGGTTGGTGTTATTGTCGGCTTTGTTTTTTTGTGACGAGTTGGAGATGTAATATTAGTTTTGCTTTCCTCAATAGGTAAATGAGAATTGGCAGCCTGATCTTGTTTATTGATTTCTTTCGTTGGTTCAAGTTGTTTTTCCATAGCAACCACTTTATCAATGTTATTTACTTGTTCACCAACTGCATTCTGCATACTGTTATTTTGTTTCTCAGCTACCTGTACTTTCTCAGGTCGTTGAATAAAATAAACCCCAATCAATAAAAGTATCATAGCAGCAACAGCCATCCATAAAATGGGTGAATTACTTTTCTGTACACCTAGCACTCGTTTCTTTAATTCAGCTTTGGCAGGATAAGCAACAATTTCTTTTTGCAGAATGGTTTTACTAAACAATAATTTTTCTTTTTCCAATTCAGGATGTGCATCCATGAAGGATTTTAAAGCGACCCGTTCCTGTAAATTCAAATCGCCTTCTAATTCTGCAATTAGGTAGTCGCTATAATTTAAGGTAGTGATGGTATTTTTTTTGAGATCGTCTTTTAAAGAAAACTCTTCTTCTGATAATGGCAATGTTATTTGCGCAAACGATTCAAATTCATTTTTAAATTCAGGAAATTTTTCTAAAAACAAAAACAACTCCGCCACCTTTTCGGCAGCCAATGTTCCCTCGTGATAATCGAGAAACCAACTTTCGTAATTGTTTTTATTAATGTTCATCTATGTGATTTAGGATTTTCGGATTTATGTTTTTGCTTTTATACTTTATACTAACTATTTTATAATTTATTCTCGATACAATTATCCCTACTCCTTACTCCCCTCACCCTACTTATCAAATAACATTTTCCATCTTCCCGATATATTCTTTTAGAAACAACCTTGCACGATAGATATAAACCTTAACCTGTGATTCATTCAAACCGGTGATCTCCCCAATTTCGTCATAGCTATATCCTTCATAATCCCTGAGCAACACCACTGAACGTTGTATTTCAGGTAATTTTGAAACAGCTTCTCTTAATATTTTTTTCAAATCCGAATAGTGTTCACTATGAGAATGCATTTCGGTATCTGCTTCTTCCCAATTGCCTTGTTTTTTACCCCTCCTTATTTTGTCAATCATGGTATGATATGCAGTAGTGAAAATGTACGATTTTGATTTCTCGTAACTCACTTTGCTAACGTTGATCCACAATTTCTCGAATGTGTCTTGTATTATGTCTTTTGCCATATCCGAATCGCGGATATTATGCAGGATAAATCTATATGCACCGTCAGAGTGCATATCAACACATTCATTATATTGCTCAGTGGTCACGTAAAAGTAGAATCAGATGTTGTTGTAGTATAAGTGTGACGCATGGGCAATCCTAAAAGTTACACAAAGGAAAAAATAATTTGCGCAAGTAGCTAAAAATGCAAAAGGCGACTTCCGAATGCCCGGAACCCGCCTTTGCAGTAACAATAAATTATTCGATCAGAAATTCAAATCAACTCCTAATGCAAAGGCATTTAACGAGTTGTTTACAGTAACATCCACATCCAAAGGTTGAACGTTAAGTGCTTTTATGGTTTCTTGATTATAGAAGGTGTGCATATACCCTGCATTTATAGTCAGGTTTTTCATAAGTTTAAAAGCAAATCCACAGTTTAGATTATAGTTGTCGTCAGGCACTACTTCAAACGATCCCAAACGGGTGTAGTAACCTGCTTTATCAGCGTAAGCGAAATCAGAATAGGCTCCGCCAAAACTCATGATAAACCTGTCAGTCATAGCATATTGAAAGCCCATAGCATAAGTAGCAGCGTTACCTGCCATTGACGACCATGATTTTTCTTCAGTCACCATGGTTGATTTACCCCAATCAGCTTGTTTCTGAAAGTAGTAATTGTAATCAACAAGTGCGCTTAGTTTTTGTGTCACCTTAAATCCGGCACCCACGGCTAATACTGCCGGCAAATCTCTGCGGTTCATGGCACCATCAGTGGTAACACCATAATCATCTTTGGTTTGTTTTGTTTTGAAATCAAGTTTTACATTGGTTTCATAGCGAACAGATAAGTTGATGGCTTCATTGGCTTTTACATTCATGCTCATAACAGCAGCCCAACCTGTAGCATTATCGGTGGTATTTAATTCCATGGGTACATCATCCAAACCAAAAGGTGATGAAGTAAGCACCATGCCTGCTTCCGTTTTATTTTTCGCACTTAGGTAACGACCTGCAACCGCAAACGAGAAATGTTTGTTTGCCTTGAAAGCCATTCCCATTGTTGTGGTCATGTAATAGGAACTGGCTTTCAAATGCTGATTTTTTGTTTCTGCATAGGCGCCTTGTGCTGCCATCAGGCTCTGCATCGCAATCATATCTGTTGTGATGGAACCTTCAGGATAGTTCATGGTAGCACCACCACCTGAAACAAACATACCGCCAAACAAAGCCCATTTATCGGTTTTATAGGCTGCATACAAGTTAGGAAGAAAGAGGTCTGCACCATCTTGTTGAAATTTTTGTTCGCCTTGCCCCATGCCAAAGTCATACTTATGGCTTGGGTTACGAAACAACGATTGGTTGCCTAAATTAATATGCAAACCATTGCTCATTGATGTGATACCCGCTGGATTGTAAACCACAATATCTGTAGCATCCATAGCTGCATTACGTGACGACATGCGCATCCATTCAGCACTCATATTACTTAAGTTGTCAAGTTGTGCAAATAACAACTGCGAGCAGAATGTTAATGCCGCAAGAAGAAATAAATGTTTTTGTAATTTCATTTTATTAGAGATTTAAATTCAGCTTGTGTTTACGACAAGGGTACTGGAAGGTTACGTTATTTTATAGATAATCTCTTTATTCTAAAAATCGCAACAAGGAAAAAACAAATTAAATTCTCTACTCTACCTCCACCACCAAATCGTCAGCCTCCACCAAAGTCCCTTCACTCAACACTAAATTTTTTATTTTAAAATCATTGGATGCTGTGATGGTGGTTTCCATTTTCATTGCTTCAATGGTAAAGAGAGGTGTGTTGCGTTTTACTTGCTGACCAGCTTTCACAAAAATTTTACTTAGCAAACCTTGCAATGGTGTTCCGATTTGTTTTTCGGTGCTTGCTTTAGCATGAGAGATTTTTTTAACGTTAGCTTTTTTATCTTTTACTTCCACGCTGCGTGTTTGTCCGTTCAATCTAAAATAGACAGTCCGGTTTCCGCTTTCATCCACATCACCCACATACAATAATCGAATAATGATTGTTTTTCCTTTTGCGATCTCAACTAAAATTTCTTCGTTGTTTTTCATGCCATAGAAAAATGCAGTGGTAGGTAGTGAACTAATGTCACCATATTTTTTTACGAAAGCATAATACTCTTCAAAAACTTTCGGATAAAATTTCCAACTTAAAAAAGCTAAGAACGTGCATTGTGAATCAAATTTATTTTGAAACTCTGCAAACTCTTTATCAAAATCGACAGGTTGTAAATGTGCATTTGGTAAATCAGTGTAGGATTTTTCATCTTTTAAAATGATACGTTGCAATTCAGCAGGAAATCCTCCATGTGGTTGTCCCAAATCTCCTTTGAATAAACTTTTCACTGATTCAGGAAAACTGATGCTCTCACCTTTGGTAAAAATATCTTCCTTGCTCAAATTATTGCTCACCATGTATAATGCCATATCACCCACCACTTTTGAACTCGGTGTAACCTTTACTATATCACCAAACATTTCGTTCACATCAGCATACATTTTTTTTATCTCTACCATTTTATTACCCAGTCCAAGTGAAGCGGCCTGTGGTTTTAAATTGGAATATTGCCCTCCCGGAATTTCATGCTGATAAACATCAGCAGTTCCTGCCATCATTCCTGATTCAAAAGGATAATACCACTCACGCACTGTTTCCCAATAGTTGGAATGTTCGTTCAACGTGTTGATGTTAAAATCAACTTCGTGTGGTGTGTTACGCAATGCTTCCACCATCGAATTAAAATTTGGTTGAGATGTTAAACCACTCATGGATGCAAGAGCAACATCAATAACATCAACACCTGCTTCAATTGCTTTTAAGTAAGTTGCAGATTGAATAGAAGAAGTATCATGCGTGTGCAAATGAATCGGAATAGCAATTACCTTTTGTAATTCAGTGATGAGCAGTTCTGCGGAGTAGGGCTTTAACAAACCAGCCATATCTTTTATGCAAAGAATATGTGCGCCCATATCTTCTAACTCTTTTGCAAGGTCGAGATAGTATTGAAGTGTGTATTTCTTTTTGATTTTATCTAAAATATCTCCGGTGTAACTAATGCATGCTTCTGCAATTCCTCCTGTTAAATTTCGTACCGCATCAATACTCACCTTCATGCTTTTAGTCCAATTAAGCGAATCGAAAATCCGAAACACATCTACACCATTATTCCAACTCTCCTCAATAAATTTTTCTACGAGATTATTTGGATACGCTGCATAGCCAATGGCATTGTTACCACGAATCAACATCTGCAATAAAATATTTGGTATGGCTTCGCGTAATTGTTGCAAGCGCTTCCACGGACTCTCATGTAAAAAGCGCAATGCAACATCAAACGTTGCTCCACCCCAAACTTCCATGCTGAATGTTTGCGGATGTTGCAAAGCAAACGATTGTGCAACGCGCATCAAGTCAACAGTACGAACACGGGTTGCCAACAAACTTTGGTGTGCATCACGAAAAGTACAATCAGTAAACTGAACTTGCTTTTGTTCTTTCAACCACTTGGCAAATTTTTCAGGACCGAGTTCAGTGAGTTTTTGTTTTGTTCCGGATGGTACAGATTGCTTTGTGCCTCGCAATGACGAATGGTTGGGAGTTCGTGGTTGACTAAAAATCTTTGATGAATCAATTTTTGTAACATCAGGATTTCCGTTTACCAAAACATCAGCAAGATAGTTCAGCACTTTGGTTCCACTGTCTTGTTTTATTTTGAAATGAAACAGCTCCGGATATTGCTCAATAAATTTTACTGTTGCACCACCTTCCCTAAAAACAGGATGGGTGATTACATTTTCTAAAAAAGGAATATTTGTTTTTACTCCACGAATACGAAACTCTGTCAGTGTACGATACATGCGTTTGCTTGCTCCACTCAATGTGCGACCTTGTGCTGTTACCTTTGCCAGCATCGAATCAAAAAACGGAGACACTTTTACACCCTGATATGAACTGCCTTCATCAATACGAATTCCATAACCACCTGCATTTCGATAAGCAATCAATGTTCCGTAATCAGGTTTAAAATTATTGGAAGGGTCTTCTGTTGTGATACGACATTGAATAGCCACACCACGACACTGCACTGCATCCTGATTTTTAATTTCAATTTTTGGGGAATCCAAACGCTCTCCATCGGCAATTAAAATTTGGTTGCGAACAATATCTATTCCTGTTATTTGTTCTGTTACCGTATGCTCAACTTGAATGCGCGGATTTACTTCAATAAAAAAAATGTTTTCTTTTTCATCAGTTAAAAATTCAACAGTACCTGCGTTGTTATAACCAACATGCTTTGCAATTTTCAAAGCATAATCATACAACTTATCACGTGTAGTTTGTTTCAACCAGGGAGCAGGTGCAATCTCCACCACCTTTTGAAACCTTCGTTGCACCGAACAATCACGCTCAAACAAGTGAACAATATTTCCATGTTGATCACCAAGGATTTGTACTTCGATGTGTTTTGGATTATCCACAAACTTCTCAATGAAAATAGTATCATCACCAAAAGCATTTCCGGCTTCACGTTTTGCTTCGTTAAATTCTTTTTCTAATTCTTCAATTTTTCTAATCACGCGCATTCCACGTCCACCACCACCTGCGCTTGCTTTAAAAATTATTGGTAAACCAATTCGTTTTGCTTCTTCAATGGCAACAGTTGCATCCGTGAGTTTTATTTTATTGTCTTCAATAACAGGAACACCGCAAGTGCGCGCAACAATTTTACTGGCTACTTTGTCACCCAATTGTTGCATCACTTCGGGCGAAGGACCAATAAAAATGATTCCTTCTTCACGGCAACGTGTTGCAAAATTTACGTTCTCCGAAAGGAAACCATAGCCGGGATGAATTGCATTTACATCATTCTCTTTTGCTACAGCAATTATTTCTTCAATGTCGAGATACGGTTTCAGTGGCTCATTGTCTTTGCCAATCTGGTAAGCTTCATCTGCTTTGTATCTATGCAGCGAATATCTATCTTCATAGGTGTACATAGCCACCGTACGAATCTGCAATTCTGAAGCAGCGCGTAACGCCCTAATAGCAATTTCGCCCCGGTTGG
>JANNXV010000033.1:0-5903 GCA_031409815.1 Bacteroidota bacterium | reverse complement strand
TGTTATATAAAGTCGTTCGGCAGCTCTGGTAAATGCTACATAAAGCAAATTAAGATTGTCAAGATAGTTTTGTTGAGTTTCATTAACAAAATGTTCTTTGAAAAATGTGTTTGCTAATGATTTATTGAAATTAACAGGAATGTTATATATCTGGTTGAATGGTTCCTTATCACTTTCCACCCACATTAATTCACCCGCTTTTGGTTTTAATTTCCATTCGCACATCGGCATCAACACCACAGGATATTGTAAACCTTTTGATTTGTGAATGGTGATAATAGTAATTGCATCGCTGTTTTCAGGAGTCACCACCGAAAAACCTTTTCTATTCGCATTTTCATCCCACCAGTTGATAAAGCTTAATGGATCCTGAGCATTTTTTTCAATGTATTCTAAAATCACATCCAGCAATCGTTGCAAATAGGCGTCAGCTGTTTTGTCGAGTTCAAATAAATTGATCAGTTGCTCGGCCAGATCATAGATTGGTAGTTGTAAGAATGATTTGCTAAGAGATAAATAGGAGGGAGGAAAGTAAGATTTAAACAAGGAATCATTTTCAAAATCATAAGATGAAAAAAGTTGATGCGCTTGAATTTCGTTTGTTTTCTTTTTTACAATAAAATACAATAGCTCCTTTCTAACCAAAATATTTTTTTGATTTAATAAAAAGCGAATCGAATTAATTACGAACTGCACTTGTGGTGCTTTATCAATGAGCAGTGAATCGGAGGAAATAATTTGGTCAATTCCATTGTTATATAAATGTCTTGCAATAGTATTTCCTTCGTATCTCGTTCTTACTAATATGGCTATATCACCCCAGCTGTATCCATCTTTGAGCAATTGATCAATGGTTAGAATCAATCGGTCCAACGATTCATTTTTCCAATTAGCGTCCTCATCTAATTCAGTAATTTCCTTTTTATCAATAAATAAAATATTTACATAGCCATCGGTTTTAATTTTTTCAGGAAATAACTGAGTTACTTCTTCCAATTTATAGGCGGCTTTAATTAAACTTTCGTCTGCATGCTCCAAAGTGGCAATAACTTTTGGCAATAGTTTAAAGAAAGCATTGTTAAATTCAATAACCTCCTTTGTGCTACGATAATTAATAGTGAGATTATTTTCGGTTATAAGCGATGAATACATTTTCAAATCACTCTTGACTCCGTTTTGTAATAAATTCATATTGCCACCACGCCATCGATAGATAGCTTGTTTAACATCTCCCACTATGAGTGTTGAATTGCCGGCAGCAATTGAATTGGTAATTAATGGCAACAAATTTTTCCACTGTACATCACTCGTGTCCTGAAACTCATCCAATAAAAAATGTCGGAACTTATTTCCGGTTTTTTCATAAACAAATGGTGTGTCGTTAGCACTTACAAATTTTTTAATGAGCAAGTTAGCATCAGCAATTGTAATTAAATCGTGATCATCACGGTAATCACGAAAGTGTTTCTTTAGATGTGTTGTAATGCCGGCAACATAAATAAGTTTTAACACTTCAATGGCTGAACAGTAATAGGTAAAATGCTCGTTGTAAAAAGTGATGTAATTATTTAGCAGGGGATGCAATGCGGATTCAACCAAAGAAGATACTGCTTCATCACGTTTCGATTTTGTTTGCCAGGCATCCATATTTTCTGCTGCAACAAATGCTCTGGATCCGGGTGTATAATCATCACTCTTCAAATCAGGTTTCGAAAGTTTTGTCAAAAAATTGGCTACTCCTGATTTTCCGTAAGCAAAATTATCAATCGTTAAATCGTGTTTTGTAAGAAGCAAGATAAACTGTTCGCTAAAGCTGCGGGCTTGCTGTTCAAATTTTTTCTTTGCAGTTTTTAATAAAAGGGTTATGTGATTGTAATCAGGCTCGTCAGTAGATTCGTTACTGTAGAATTCCTCTTTAAAAAGTTGCTTTCCTATCTTTTTAATTTCATCGTTTATTTTCCATCCCTTACTTTCTTCCATCTTGTCCATCGCAAAAGAAAGAAGCCAGTTAGTAAGTTTTTCGTCCGTACCGATCTGATTCAGTAATCGATTGGTAATATCTTCCGCCATAAATTCCTGGTCTAATTCAATTTCAAATCGCAATGGTAATTTCATTTCGAGTGCCAATGATTTCACAATCGAATTAAAGAAACTATCAATGGTAGTAACGGCAAAATCGGAATAGTGATGCAAAATAAAATTCAAACATTTCTGTGCCTGCTCTTTTATATTCAGTTTAGAAAGAGCAGTTACCTGTGATAATTCCTGCGCTAAGTTTTTATTTTTTTCTTCTGCTAATTCAATCAATGCTTTTAGGATGCGGCTTTTCATTTCATCTGTAGCCTTGTTTGTAAAGGTGATGGCTAAAACATGACGGAAATTGGTAGGGTAGGGTAGCACCAACTTTAAATATTCGCGTACTAATGTGTAGGTTTTTCCGCTACCTGCTGATGATTTATAAATTGAAAGCGTATTCATGATGTTTCAAAAATAACAAAGCCTTGCTACTTCAAGAAGTAACAAGGCTTTGTAGCTGCTAAGTAATTTTAAATAATCGATTATCTAACTCTGTAACCTACAAACTTGTAAGCAATTCCTATTCCTAATACTTCTTTAAACTGCGTTCGTGGGCCAACCACTGGTGTTCCATCTGATCGCAGTCTTGGAACTTTTACTTTATTTACTGTCTCAAATTCGGCAATATCAATATTATCATCATATATCAATTGAGTACTTAAGGTAACAGTCAATAGCTTGTTCACTTTCATAGCAATTAACACTTCCCAGTTCACATCAATGTTTTGTGGATTATCCAGGTAATTGCTAAACAAATCTAATTTGGTAAGCAGGTTTACATTTTTCATAACGTCTTTTTGGAATCTTGCATTTAGATACGCTCCAATTTCGTAGCGTACCATGCTTCCATCTTTTGTTTTATTTAAGAATTGATCATACTCTGCTTTGTCCACACCGTAGGCTCCTGCATCAGCAAGATCCTGATCATTAACAATGGTCATTTTACCGGTGGCAGGTGATAACATAACAGAAAAGTCCTTGTTAGGTTTATAGTCCAAACCAATTGAAATAATACCATAAAGTGGCGCTGCAAATCTGGAAATAATTACCGAATCGTTCGGGTAATTATAGCCATCAGCAAATTGTGATTTAATATTTGCCAATATTGAATAATAAAATTTGCCACCTGGATGAATGGCATAACCATATTTTGAAGTCACATCAATTTTATCTTCATTTTTCCGAATATCAGCATCGCCCTGTTTTAATAAACCGTAAGCAAGATCCAACGAATTATCCCATGCAACACGATCTTTTTTGTAGTTAGCAAAAAAACTGACAATGCCAGTTCCTGAAATAGCGTTTTCTCCTCCACCGGCCCAGTTTGATAAACTGGTTTGGCTAATGCTGAGTGCTGCAATTCCTCCTTTTCTCCACAAGGTATCTTGCGCAAGAGTTAATTGCTGAAAAGAGGTGATTAATAAAATAGTTAGAATAATTTTTTTCATAGTTATGATTTTTATGTGGCGAAAATAAGTTTAATCTAAATAAAAAAGGAGTAATCAGTCATGATTACTCCTTTTTTTATTTGGCAGAATTGATCTTTTAATTACCCGGAGGCTTGATATGGCCTGGATCTGAAGCAGATGAAGAATTTTTATTTCCCGGCAAAATACGTAATGCAATAACCGGAATCCATACGGATTTTATAGATTTATTATTGTCCATCACAAGTCGGTAATAAGAGACTCCAACATAGGGATGAGGGTCAAGTAATGCATATGCTTTTAACTGTGATGAGTTTTTTGAGGCGGCTACTTTGCCAATTTCTTCATAGGCAAAAGTATCTGTACTTCTTTCTACACGAAAATAATCGGTATTCTTTTCTGTTGCAGTAAACCAGTTCAACATCACATTTTCTCCATTTAATTCGGCCGTAAAGCTTAACAATTGAAATGGCAATTTATTTACCTGTTGCGTGTTACGGACAATAAAATTATCCATCATTACTTTAGCAGTGCCATTTCCATTCATCCCTTTTGCAATAGTAACGGCATCATTCTTTTTCCAGCATAAAGAGTTTCCTTCCTCACCTGAACTAATCCATACAGCCACGTTATCCACAAAAATTTCTCCCCGACCTTTTACCGGATCAAACAGAAAACGATAATTGCGAAAAACATTGTCTTCCTGAATCTGGTACCTTGTTGTTTCATCCACCGTTTTTGTTTTCCCATTTTCATTCTCTACCTTATATTGAATTACCAGAAAGTGGTTTTTAATTCCAAAATTGAAGTAATTGCCACGACTGAAGAAACTCCCTGAAGCATCCATGCATTTATAATCAACACTTATGTCGATACCGGCTTGGTTCATTTCTTCTGTTGCATCCATTTTTAAATCAATATTTTTTCCGGTGTTACCTGCGCTCAATCCAAAGGTATTATCCATTCCTCCTGGAATACATTCAGCATAGATACTTGCTTCAATTGCTGATGGGCCGATAACTGATTTTGTAACAGGGTTTTTATCCCATGAATACATGCAAATGATTTCACCATTATTGATAGGATCTGTTTCCATCCAGGCGTTTTTGCTCGCGGCTGTGGATTTTGATAAGTTGACAGAATTGAAAAACAGGGTGAAATAGCAAATGATTCCAAGTATTGAAGCACTTGCCACAATTAAGCTACCGCGCTGTAATGTTTTTAGTTTTTGATTTGGACGTAAATTGAATCCTGCCATAATTATTTTTTTACAATTTAGTTTTATTATTTTTTTTTATATGCTCGATTTGATAATTTTCTTACTTGCTTTATCATTACCACAAACTATACTTACAATATATTGTCCGCTAGGTAATTTATTGTTGTTGTTAAAATCGTAGTAGTTGATTCCTGACAAAGCTTGAAGTGTTTCTTGATGAATAATTTCTCCATTCATATTTAGTAACTGAAGATTTACTTTGCTTGCCTTTTTTAAATTGTAAGTAATAGCAAAGCGTTCAATAAATGGATTTGGCATAATATTATTGATATCAATCATTGTGTTTTCTTGAGATGATTTCTCTTTACGATTCACAGTTCTTACATCAGAGTAGGAGAATGTTCTGTCAGTGTCAATTTTTTTCACTCGGTAATAGGATTTTCCGGGCAAGGGAATAACATCAATTGTATGGTACAATGGTTCATCCTTTCTATTTCCTGCAGCTTCTAGTTTCTTGATTATTTCAAATGTGATTCCATCTGAAGATCTTTCAATGTTAAAATAATCGGTCTTTGCTGCATTTGAAGCAGCCCATTTTAGATCTACTATTTCTTCTTTTGGTTCTGCAGTGAATCTGATTGATTCTGACGGCAATGTTTTTTCTGATGAAGAGACTACCATATCTCCAAAAAACGACACACCTGAAGCCGAAATGGTTCCAATGCCTGAAGTTGCTCCCTTGGCACTTCCAAATGGAGTGCTCCAGCTCGAACCGGTCCATGATTGTATAGAAAGGGTTGATGCCGCATTGTTAGTTCTCACTTTATTTTCAATTCCGCGATAAGAAAACGTAATGTCGGCTGTTATACCATTTGCTTTTATTGTCCACCAACGATTAACAACCGAACTGGCCGATGCATCTGCAACATCACCTTGATAATTATTTACATAAGTTGCGAAAGGAATATTGTTTGCTTTTGATGCTGCTCGAGTTGAAACAGAAACACTATTACCAATACCTGAAATGGGATCAAAAGAAACCGGAATGTACTCGGAATTACTAAAGCCGAATGGGAATATATGTGTGCCGGCAGATAAATTGCACCACTTTAATTCAGCATTATTGGTGGTTGTAAAGGTTTCGCTTTTTAAATAGCCATTAATGCGATTGATCGCATCTG
>JANNXV010000032.1:0-10040 GCA_031409815.1 Bacteroidota bacterium | reverse complement strand
CACCGATCGCGATGAACGGATTATTTGATCGGTCAATCTAAATTTCTCCTCTGCAGGAAATGCGTTTACCAATTTCCTGATTGAATTTCTTAATTCACGAGCCGATTGCCACGCAGCTAATTCAGTAAAACTATTCATCGCGTCATTTATTTTAACATCTTAACAACCTAACATCCCAACAACTCATTTTCTACTATCAATTGCTTTCCTTACGCTTCCATGTTTCAATAAAAGTTTATTTGCAGTTTCTGAATCTGTATTCAAAGCATCCATAATCATTTTTGCTCCGCGATCAATTAGTTTATTATTGCTTAACTGCATATCCACCATTTTATTTCCTTTTACTCTGCCCAACTGAATCATAACAGATGTGGAAATCATATTCAACACTAATTTTTGTGCGGTGCCTGCTTTCATTCGAGTGCTACCAGTAACGAATTCAGGGCCTACTATAACTTCAACAGGGAATTTTGCAGCTTGTGCAACCGGGCTATTTAAATTGCAAGTAATGGAGCCAGTGATGATATCATTTTGATTACAACAATTTAAAGCACCAAATACATAAGGTGTTGATCCAGAGGCAGCGATACCTATTACTGCATCTTTGTCAGAAATATTATTTAATAGCAAATCTTTCCAACCTTGTTCTTTATCATCTTCTGCAAACTCAACTGCCTTTCTAATAGCAGCATCGCCACCTGCAATTAAACCCACAACTAATCCATGTTCCACACCAAAGGTTGGAGGACATTCTGATGCATCAACAATTCCTAATCTTCCACTAGTGCCTGCACCGAGGTAAAACAATCTTCCGCCTTTCTTTAACCGATCAACAATAACATTAACCAAGGCTTCAATTTGTGGAATTGCTTTTTCAATAGCAAGTGGAACGGTTTTATCTTCTGCATTTATGTTTACCAATAATTCATGCACACTCATCTGCTCCAGATGATTGTAGTGAGAATCTGATTCTGTTGTTCTGTTAAAACTCATTCTTTTTAAATGGCGCTGATGAAGTTAAAAATAAATTGGTAATTAGTATATTGCTGGAAAATCATCTGGATTATAATCACGCATCATTTTATATACCGTATCAAAAATATCTTCGGTTTGAGGTTTACTAAAATAATCACCATCTGAGCCGTAAGCAGGGCGGTGTTCTTTTGCTGTTAGTGTTCGTGGAGCTGCATCTAAATATTGAAATGCATCTTGTTCCTCCAAAACTTGTTGCATCATAAAGGAACTTGCCCCCCCTGGAACATCTTCATCTAAAAACAAAACTTTATTTGTTTTGGCAACAGATTTTGAAATTATGTGATGAATATCAAAAGGCAATAATGTTTGCACATCAATCAGCTCACAACTAATTCCGTATTCACTTAATTGTTGCACTGCCTCCATCGCAATTTTACAAAGCGAACCGTAGGTAACAATGGTTACATCATTTCCTTCTGTTAGTATTTCAGGAACACCAAGTGCTATTTTAAATTCACCAATATTAACAGGCAGTTTCTCCTTATTACGATAGGCATTTAATGGCTCTACAATAATTGCAGGCTCATCAGAAGCTAACATAGTGTTATAAAATCCTGCAGCCTGTGTCATATTGCGAGGTACTAATAAATGAATGCCTCGTATGGAACCTAACATCATTTGCATAGGTGAGCCCGAATGCCAGATACCTTCCAAACGATGTCCGCGTGTGCTGATAATTAATGGAGCTTTTTGTCCGCCCGCTGTACGATATTGCAAACAAGCTAAATCATCACTTAATAACTGAATAGCATAAGCCATGTAATCCAAATATTGAATCTCTGCAATAGGACGCAATCCGCGCAAAGCCAAACCTATTCCTTGTCCAATAATAGTTGCTTCACGAATGCCGGTATCAATCACACGATTGTTACCATGCTTTTGTTGCAACCCAGCATACGTTTGATTTACACCTCCGATGCCTCCAACATCTTCGCCAAAAGATAGTACCTGGGGAATTGAAGTTAGCAAGGCATCAAAATTTGCCTGCAAAACTTCGCGTCCATCTATCATTGGTGAGTCCGCATTGTACTGCGCAGTGACTGCATCAATTTTTAATGCGTTCTGATTACTCTCACTGTATTGCTTACTGTCAAATCTATGTTGGTTAACTGCATTAAACTTTTCTAGCCAAGCACGTAATTGTTGCGCTGCAACAGAATTATCTTCCCTTGCATAACGAAGTGCTTTTTTTATTGCTACTGTTATCTCTCTTCTATCAGGTTCGGTTAATTCCTGCAAATCGGTAATTAACTTCTGAACAAAAACTCCATTTGAGTTAGATGATGCAAAGGCGTTTAATAGGCTCACTGCTTCATTTAATTCATTTTTGATATTAAAAAGATGCGCATCCCATGCTTTTCGTTTTGCATCGTTGGCAGTTTTCTTGGCTGCAGTTTCAATTTCGGTCAAATCACTTTCGGTGGCAACAGCTGATTCCAACATCCATTCACGCATTTTGCGAATACAATCAAATTCCTCCTCCCATCCTAAACGCTCTTTGTTTTTATAACGCTCATGCGAACCACTGGTTGAGTGACCTTGTGGTTGTGTCATTTCCTGAATGTGAAACAAAACAGGAACGTGCTGAGCACGACAAATAGCAATGCCCTTTTCATACGTCTCGCATAATCCCGGATAATCCCATCCTTTTGCTTTTAAAATTACATAGCCTTCCTTTTCATTCGTGCGTTCGAAGCCAGCTAATGCTTCAGAAATACTTTGTTTGGTAGTCTGATATTTTTGAGGTACCGAAATTCCATATCCATCATCCCAAACCGAAACTGCCATCGGAACCTGCAAAACACCTGCAGCATTTATCGTTTCAAAAAACAATCCTTCAGAAGTGGAAGCATCACCGATGGTTCCAAAAGCAACTTCGTTTCCATTTAATGTAAATTGATTATTTGTTTTTGCTAACTCCGGATTTGAACGATACAATTTAGACGCATAGGCTAAGCCAAGTAATCGTGGCATCTGTGATGCTGTGGGCGACACATCAGCTGAAGAGTTTTTTGATTGCATGAGGTTCTTCCAGCTACCATCTTCGTTGAGCAAACGTGTAGAGTAATGTCCGTTCATGGCACGACCACCGGAAGACGGTTCGGCACTAACATCGGGATTGGCATAAAGCTGTGCAAAAAATTCCTGTATGGTTAGCATACCAGCCGCGAACATAAAAGTCTGATCGCGATAATAACCTGAGCGAAAATCTCCATTACGAAAAACCTTTGCCATTGCAATTTGTGCCACCTCTTTACCATCACCAAAAATTCCAAACTTTGCTTTACCAGTTAAAACTTCCTTGCGGCCAATCAAACTCGCCTGTCGGCTTTCGCAGGCAATACGGTAATCATCAAGGACTATATGTTTGAACTCATCAAAACTGAGTTGCTTTTGTTCAGTATTCGTTTCGGGTTTCATAAGATAAACGGGTATGATTGAGAGCAAAAATAAAACAATTATTGCTCTTATGCTAAATGTTTACAGAGAGTAATTGTTCGACTTTTAATCGCAAAGACGCGAAGGCACAGAGAAATAACTTTTTGTCTTAGTGTATCAGCGTTTCAAACCCTTATTATCGTAATATATCTCCAATAACAAAAACAGCAAATACAATGCTTGCAATTCCGTTGGTGGTGAAGAATGCAAGATTAATTCTGCTCAGATCATTTGCTTTAACTAAAGTGTGCTGGTAAATTAGAAGCGAAGTAAATACTCCCCAACCTACAAAATAAATGAATGAAAGGTTAGCATAAAATCCTGCTGATAATAAAAATACTGAAGCTGCAATGTGTAGGTTTCGTGCAATGGTAATTGCTTTTATTGTTCCGAATTCTCCGGGTATTGATTGCAGCTTATTAATGCGATCAAACTGTTCATCCTGCAAGGCATAAATAATATCAAAACCACTGACCCAACAAATGATTGCAAACGAAAAGAACAATGGCAACCAATCGAACCTACCCGTTACGGCTAGATAAGCACCGATGGGTGCAAGAGACAAACCTAAACCAAGTATTAAATGACACAAAGCAGTAAATCGTTTAGTATAACTATAACCCAGCACAACAGACAGCGCAACAAACGAAAGATAAAAACAAAGTGGATTAATGAACCAGGTGGTGGCGATAAACAAAATGCAATTGATAATAGTGAAAGTAACTGCTGAATTGGAAGAAATAATTCCGGATGGAATTTCTCTTACAGCAGTACGCGGATTTAATTTATCAAAGTTTTGATCGGCCCATCGGTTAAACGACATGGCAGCACTACGGGCGAACACCATACATAACAAAACTTTACCTGCTAATAATGGATCGAACTGAAAATTTACTTGTTGCAAACCCAACACAAAACCAATGGCCGCAAACGGCAATGCAAAAATGGTATGACTGAATTTTACTAAACTTAAATAGCGATTAACAACAGAAGTACTCATTTGGGCAAATATCGTAAAATGAAATAAGGAGTTGTGAAATTCAACTCCTTATTAAAAAAATATTTCTAAACTTGATACGATTTACATCACCACCATCTTCTTCGCAACAGCTTCCCCATTATCATTCGTTATCGAATAATAATAAACCCCTTTATTCAATTGCAAATTGGTTAATCGGATTTCTTTTGTGTTTGCTGGAATTATCTGCTGTTTAACTACTCTACCCATTGCATCGGTGATGGTTAATTTAGCATCAAGTTTTCTTTCAGTAAAATAAATTGCAGTTGACTCACTGAAAGGATTCGGATAACAATACAAATCATTTTTAATTTCTTTTTGTTCCATCCCTACAAAACTGCAACCCACTAAAGCTGCAAATGCATCTACCTTTCCATTTCCCCATTTGTTGTTTGGCAAAACATTACCGGTAAAGGTGTCCTGCTTCGCGCAAAGCACAATGTGATTTTTTATATCGAGCCACGAAGCAGTTGGATTTTTTTGTAGATACAATGCAGCAATTCCTGCCACTACTGGTGATGCAGACGAAGTTCCTCCATCACGAATATGCATGCCACCTTGTGCAACTTTTGTTGGTTGATTGGCAATAAACCAAGCAGCACTTGAGAGTTTTAAACAGGAAAGTGTAATATCTCCGGTGGCTGTAATATCGGGTTTTATTCTACCATCGCGTGTTGGCCCCCAACTACTAATGCTTGAAAGTGTTCCAACTGTCCAAGGAAAAGTGACCGGGTTATTATTGACATCTAAATAATTATTTCTGTTCACATATTGACCTACCGTAATCACTTTATCACTGCATTGAAATGCGCTACAAATATTTTGATTCAAATCAGCAGGTACATATTTTGCCATTGCAGTATAAATGGTATCTGAAGGAAGTGTTGCAGGTGCAATCCAGGCCCAGCTTGAAGCATCGTATTTCCCGTTTCCAGTTGTACTATAACGCCAGTTGTATGCAGAATCTTCTGTGATAACAAATTGTAAAAGATAACTGTCACCAATCAATTCGCCATAACTCATAATAACTCCCAATCGGTTCCCATTACTATTATAAACGGTATCTCGTTTTAGCAAATTCAAATGCTGAGCTATACCACGATAAGATAGTTGTCCTCTTAAATTATAAACCGGTGTTGTTTGATCGGCACCAATACTAAAACGCACTTGATTAAAATTTGCAGTATCAGCCCATAGTTCGAAATAATCACCGGCATTCCAGGTAAAGGTGGTATCGCCAGCAACCGAATTCGATTGCACATGAAAGGGGAAACCACCAATATTTCCGGCAGCACAAACTAAGGAACGGCCATTTTGTGCAGTAATCAAATTATCCATCAACTGAGTGCTTAAATCTTTTCCATCATGCGATCCAAAATAAGTTCCTGCGCTGATATTAATCACGCAAGGTTTACCCAATAAATCCGCTTTCTCATAAATATAATTTACTGCATCTGCCACAGTGCTAAGAAACACATCATCATTTAAATTAAAATTTACTTCAACAGCAATAATATCCGATTTAGGAGCCACGCCTTTAAATTTGTTAAGTGCTAAACCATTGCCAACTGCAATACCTGTTACATGTGTACCATGTGCGGTTGCATCCACATGACCGGTCACTGGTCCACCTTGCAACTCTGCATTAATATCTGATTCGGTAAATTCCTGTCCATAGTTATAAGGTTGTGGTGTATTGGCAGCATTGGGTAATATATGATCCCAGATAAATTTGACACGTGTATTGCCTAAAGAATCTCTGAAATCAGGATGAGTATAATCAATTCCGGTATCAATAAATCCTATCACCACCCCACTTCCATCATAACCTTGTGGCAGCGGTGACATTCCATCATGCACCGGCACTACATTATTATTCACCAACATCGTATCATTTAAAGCTTTCAATTTTTGAGAACCTTGTTCAATGCGCACAATCTTGTCGTCATTGAGCAAGTTACTTATTGCTGAAACCGGAACCATAACCGAGGCAATATCACCGGAAGAAAATTTAAAATGTCCACCATTAGTTTCCACCAAATGTTTGATATGCGCTACATCGCCCTTTATCAACACGGCAACTGTTTGATTTTGAATAGCGGTATTCTGCATTTTCAAAGCGAGGTCAAAACTGATTTTAGTGGGCCTGTTTCGCTCTAATGCCGACTGTGAGTATCCAATGGAAATACTTAAGCAGCAAAGGATTAAAAGATTGTTTTTCATGTTAAATGATATAAAATTTAAGTACTGTTTAAATGACGATTTTAACTAAGTTTGCGTCCCCGTTTTTATACTTAATAATCACGCATAAAGTTACATAAATCATATTCTCAAAAAGACATGGCTGACGACAAGAAAATTATATTTTCAATGGTAGGTGTTAGTAAATCCTACCCACCACAAAAACAAGTACTTAAAAACATTTATCTCTCGTTCTTTTACGGAGCCAAAATTGGTATTCTTGGTTTGAATGGTTCTGGTAAATCTACTTTATTAAAAATTATTGCTGGTTTAGAGAAATCTTTTCAGGGCGAAGTGGTTTTTTCGCCAGGCTACACGGTAGGCTATTTATCGCAAGAGCCTGAATTAGATAAAACCAAAACGGCCAAAGAAATTGTGATGGAAGGCGCACAACCTATTGTTGATTTGCTTGCTGAGTATGATGAAGTGAATAACAAATTCGCTGACGAAGAAATAATGAACAGTCCTGAGAAGATGGACAAGCTGATGGCGCGCCAGGCGGAGTTACAGGATAGAATTGACCATGTGGATGCGTGGAATCTCGATACCAAAATTGAAGTAGCAATGGATGCATTACGTTGCCCGGAAGCTGATACACCTGTTTTAAACTTAAGTGGAGGTGAAAAAAGAAGATTGGCTTTGTGCCGATTGCTTTTGCAGGAACCGGATATTTTATTGCTCGATGAGCCTACCAACCATTTGGATGCCGAAAGTGTGGAGTGGTTAGAACATCATTTACAACAATACAAAGGAACTGTGATTGCAGTTACTCACGATAGATATTTCCTGGATAATGCTGCCGGTTGGATATTAGAATTAGATCGTGGCGAAGGAATTCCATGGCAGGGAAATTACTCATCGTGGTTGGAGCAGAAAGGAAAACGATTAGAAGCAGAGGAAAAAACAGAAAGCCGCAGACAAAAAACATTGAAGCGCGAATTGGAATGGGTTCGCTTATCTCCCAAAGCGCGACAGGCAAAATCGAAAGCGCGTTTGGGTGCGTACAATAAAATGATGAATGAGGAAGTTAAGGAGCAGGAAGAACGTTTGGAACTATTTATTCCTCCGGGACCGCGTTTGGGTAGTGTGGTGATTGAAGCTGTAAATGTGAATAAAGGATATGACGATCGTTTGTTGATCGACAATTTGAATTTTGCCTTACCACAAGCTGGTATTGTAGGTATTATTGGTCCGAACGGTGTAGGAAAAACTACTTTGTTCCGTATGATAATGGGACAGGAGAAACCCGATAGCGGAACCTTTACAGTTGGTGAAACAGTTCAGGTAGCTTATGTGGATCAAAGTCATGATGATTTGATTCCTGATAAAACGGTGTATGAAATTATTAGTGGCGGACACGAGAATATTGTAATCGGAAATCAAACCATCAATGCTCGTTCTTACATCAGCAAATTTAATTTTAGCGGTGCTGACCAAGGGAAAAAACTAAATGTACTATCAGGGGGAGAACGTAACCGTGTGCATCTTGCCATCACCTTAAAACAAGGAGCAAATGTTTTATTGCTTGATGAGCCTACCAATGATATCGATGTAAACACGTTGCGTGCCTTAGAAGAAGCATTAGAAAATTTTGCAGGTTGTGCTGTAGTAATCAGTCACGACCGCTGGTTCTTGGATCGTATTTGCACCCACATACTTGCTTTTGAAGGCGACTCACAACAATATTTCTTTGAAGGTGGTTACAGCGATTACGAAGAGAATAAAAAGAAACGATTAGGGAATAATGAGCCGCACAGGTTCAGGTATAAAAAACTTACTCACTAATAAGAGCCTTCGACTACGCTCAGGCTGACCCGAGTGCGAGGGTCTTGGTGAGCATAGTGGAACCATGCTTTAGGTTAACCAATATTAAAATATTATTGTGAATTTATCAATTTGTAAATGAAACCCTCAATTCCAAAAGGCACTCGCGATTTTTCTCCGTTAGAAATGCAGCGGAGAAATTTTATTTTCAATACCATCCGTACTGTTTATGAAAAATTTGGCTTTGAGCAGATAGAAACTCCAACAATGGAGAATATCGAAACATTGACAGGTAAGTATGGGGATGAAGGAGACCAATTGCTTTTTAAAATTCTTAACTCGCGTATTTATGAGTCGAAGAATAAACAAAAATTAAAGGAAGAATTTTCAATTGCTCTTGAGAGAAATTCAAACTCACCGGAATTAACTGAACGGGCGTTACGCTACGACCTAACAGTCCCTTTCGCTCGATATGTAGTGATGCATCAGAATGAAATCACCTTTCCGTTTAAACGTTATCAGATACAACCGGTATGGAGAGCTGACCGTCCTCAAAAAGGTAGATACCGCGAGTTTTATCAATGCGATGCAGATGTGATTGGCTCCACTTCTTTACTGAATGAAGCGGAATTGATTCAGATAATTGATGAAGTGTTTTCAAAACTGAATATTGGAGTTGCAATAAAAATCAACAACCGGAAAATACTTTCTGGCATTGCAGAAATCATTGGTGAGGCAGACAAAATAATTGATATCACAGTTGCCATTGATAAACTTGATAAGATCGGAATTGAAAAAGTAAACGAAGAATTAAAGTCAAAAGGTTTATCAGACAAAGCAGTTCAGCAAATTCAACCTTTAATGAGTTTGAAAGGAAGCAATGAAGTAAAATTATCGGCTCTTGAAGAATTATTATCAAATTCTGAAATTGGAAAGAAAGGAATTGAAGAAATAAAAACTGTTCTGAATCTAATAACCCTACTCCCTGCTATCAACTCCCTACTCGAATTAGACATTACATTAGCTCGAGGATTAAACTATTACACAGGTGCAATTATTGAAGTTAAAGTTGATGACAAACGTTCTACATTCACAAGCAGCGTTCTCGGTGGTGGTCGTTATGATGACCTCACCGGAATTTTCGGCTTGCCTAATGTGAGCGGTGTCGGAATTTCTTTTGGTGTCGATCGTATCTATGATGTGATGGGTGAAATGAAATTGTTTGAGCAATTGAATCTTCAATCATCTTCGACCAAAATTCTGTTTGTAAACTTTGGCGCTGAAGAAGGCAACTATTGTTTGCAGTTAGTCACCAAAGTGCGGGCTGCCGGAATCAATGCAGAGCTTTATCCGGATAATGCGAAGATGAAAAAGCAAATGAGTTATGCTGATGCTAAAAAAATTCCATTTGTTGCAATAGTTGGTTCTGATGAAATGAAAGAACAAAAAATCATGTTAAAGAATATGGTGAGTGGAGAACAGGAAAAAGTATCAATAGAAGAATGTATTAACAAGATCAAAAATTGATAATATAAACATTGTG
>JANNXV010000031.1:0-21339 GCA_031409815.1 Bacteroidota bacterium | reverse complement strand
TATTTAAGTGTGTTAAAGTTATTTGAAAAGTTATTTCCGAAAATTTTTTTTATGACCTTTTTAAAGGAGGTCAAAAAAATTTTCAGAATAACTTTTCTACTTACACACTTTGAGGGACACTACCTTATTTTTCATTAAACCTAATTTATTAATTACTTTTACAATTAACCTCTAAGTTAAACTACAATCACTCATGAATTATCTGTCGTGTCTTAATTCGTATAAATTTTCGCTTGGTAGTGTTAAACACAGTTATATTATAAAACTGGTTTATCAATTACCAGGCAGACTGAGATGTTTGTTGAAAACAATCAAAAAACAGAATCTAAATAAACATTAATCTTTAAAACTTAAACAATGAAAAAAATCAAAATGAAAATATTATTTACTGGGCTTTTTGCAATTTATCTTCTTTATAATAACAGTTTTGCTCAAAGCATCTGCGATAACAATTTTATTATAGGGCCTCTATCTACTTGTAACATTAGTTCCAATCCTACGCAAACTTATACGGTGTCATCAACGGTTGCCGGAGGCTTTTGGACATGGGTGAATGCTGGCAGCATAACGTATCCAGCGATTGATAAGATTCAATTAACATGGTCTTCTGTCACTAATAGTTCACTCTCCTATCATTATCCAGTGAGTACGACCTATCCAAATGGTTGTGTTGCAACAATACGATTGCAACCTTGTTGCAACCAATCTAGTCTTTATGCGTTCGATACTTCTCCGTTTGAGTTATTCACAAATAATACATTCGGAACTAATTTTCTTACTAACTCAGTACCGGCTAATCCAAATTCGGGAGTATATACGTTTAAAAATGCAACATTTCAGTTTGACGGAGTGTTGGACTGCCGTAGTCAGCATGTGAAGTTTGAAAACTGTACCGTTAAAATGGGAGAAGGTTCTGTGATTTATATTTGGAACGGAGGCGGGTTAATAGGCTTTAATCTGGAACTGAGAAATGCTGTAATCGAAGCTTCCGGTTGCAACAAGATGTGGCAAGGCATCAGACCATGGGTATATGATAATAACGTTAAATTAACCGCTAATTCTGAAATTAATGATGCCCAATATGCATTACAGATGAAATTGAAAATGACTCTTATAAGTGACGGTACTAAATGGAAAAGAAATTATGTTTCGATTTATACGCCTCCAAATTATTATAATCATTTTCTCGGTACCAGTCCTATTTTTATCAATAATGAATTTGATGGCTCTGCGCCATTGGTTGGAACATATTCCGGTCAAACTCCTGTACCCCTGGGAGGTAAAAGTTATGCCGGAATGATGCTTTATGAACTTGGGTATGCTCAAAATCCCGTTTCAATTCCAACCGGATTAACCCCCGGAATTCAAAATCGTTTTCACGATTTGAATTATGGCATTTATGGAATCAACTCTTACTTAGATGTTTTTAATTGCGACTTTCAGAATATTTTGCCTGTAGCTGCCTATCAAAGCAGAGGCTCTTACGGTGGTACAGCCATTTACTCTCTTGCCACTGTCGGAGCCACTATGAAAGAACTTCATGCGGGTGATGCCAACACCACCACAATAAATAAATCAAACCGTTTCATTAATTGCGGATATGGAGTGGTAGCTAAAAATAATATCGACTGTTACATAAAACGTAATGATTTTGTTGAGAATAATATTGGAGTTTATGTGAATTCAATCGTTGCAAGCAAAGTACGGATAGAAGGCAATCATTTTGCTGACAAAGTACCTTTTCACGGCTGCCTCAATTTTGCCTCGACAGGGGTAATTGTTGAAAATAAATATCAAACCTATAAAGATGCAAGCATTACGGGAAATGAATTTGAAGATGTGCGAATAGGCATTTATGTTGCAAGATGTAACGGGCAAAGCACGGCTAACAAAAACTTTAATATTGATTTCAATACCATTACTTCAACTACCCCTGCTGAGCATATTTTAACTTTGAATTGTATGCATTATGGTATTTGGCTGAATAACGTCTTTAATGCAGGTGTATCAGAAAACAGTATAGTGCGGACGATAGATGGGTACGGAGGTGCTTTTCCTAATTTTCAAAACTTGATGAGGGGTATTAACGCCAACACGTTGCAACAAACTCTTGTTAAATATAATACCGTGCAAAACTATGGAGCTGCTGCGCGGTTTATCGGTAACTGTAATGGAACATTTTTGCAATGCAATGCATGGAATGTGACAGGAACTACCTTTAACAATTTTGTGCGGGGAGTTAACTTAGTGAATGCAACCCTGCCTGCCCAGGCAGGGGCTTCGGGCAATGGATTAGGCAATAGCTGGAACGGGTTCCAGACTCCCGCATCTAATATTTATAACAGGGTGTATGGAACTACTGCAACCATCTTTAACTGGAGGAACCAGGGAGCGCCAAACAGCACCACCAATTCAAATCCGTACAGCCCTGCACCGGTTAGTACAAACGTAATTTTTCCTATACCTTATTCATCTGCGGTCAATTGCTCGCTAATTCCATCCACTGAAACAGCAGAGTTGATTTCAATTGCGCAAGAAACGGTGCAATACCAGCTATATGCTGAAGAAAGCAAATATTTGAACGAAGTTTATTTGTATAACCTGTTGGATAATGATGCGGAGCTACGCGAAAGCGAACCAGCGTTTCAACCATTTTATTCAGAACATTTAAACGGTAATATCGGGAAGTTTGCAGCCGTTAACCATTCAATAGATGAAGGAGAAACATAAGAAGCGATTCATTTATTATCCACAATAGCGCCAGCCAATACTATTGAAGAGAATGCTAAGTTTACTTTGGAAATAGCATTGCTGCATGAGGGTATCGAAGGTTTAACCACCCAACAGATAGAGGAATTAAATGAGATTGCAAACAGCAGTGTGTGGTTGGCAGGACCCGCTGTTTTTACTGCACGCCATCTATTAGGACTGGAGATTGATGATTGGGAAGAGGAGCAGGAATTCAGAATGGCTGGTCCAACTCCATTCCTAAAAATGACTGATAAGAATAATTTCAGTATATGGCCTAATCCTGCAAATGATGTATTAAATATTACCTTCACTGATAACAATAGTCTCCATGTGATTATTACAGACTATAGTGGTAAAATTGTAAGCGATACTTATGGAAGGAAAATAACATTAGCTGGATTAAACAATGGCGTGTATGCTGTTGATGTGAAGATTAACGATAACAGTATGGGTGTGAAGAAATTAGTAATTCTCAAATAGTTACAATTTAAGGCAAGGTTTCTTCTAATATTATGGAAGAGGCTTTGCCTTTATTAATTTTCCTTAAATGTTAAAGAGATTTTGGTTATTAATATTGTTATTAATGCAGCAGGATTTGTTGACCGCACAAATAAGGCGAGATGCTGTTTGGTGTTTTGGTGATAGTGCTTATGTTGATTTTAATCAAACGCCTCCTGTTTTAGGAAGAAGCTCGGTGAAGGGACGAGGTACAGCAGCAAGTATCACAGACATCACAGGAAATATTCTATTCTATACACATACTTTTTATTTGCCGCTTTGGAGTACTGGATATACGCGTTTAACAGTGGTGTACAACAGTAATCATGTTCTTATGGAGGGTGGAGATTCGCTGGTTGGTGCCGGTTGGTATAAAGAAAACAGTATCATTCCCAATCCGTCCAATAACAGTCAATATTATCTAATTCATTCTGGAATTACTTCAGAAGATGGATTATTTTATTCAATTATTGATATGAGTTATAATGGTGGATTGGGTAAGGTAATTCAAAAAAATATACAGTTGAATAATTTAGCTATATCAGAAGGATTTGCTGCGATTAAGCATGGAAACGGAAGAGACTGGTGGGTTATGTTCAAAAGTAATTTTACTACTAATAATGATTTTTATCGTTATTTAATTACTCCGTCAGGCATATCACCCTTAATGACACAATCTATTGGTAATTCTTCTTTTTCCAATTTACATCCCATGCGATTTAGTGCCGATGGTACCAAATTATTGGTGTGTAATTTAGTGGGTTTAGTCGAAGTATATGACTTTGACAGATGCACAGGTATTCTTTCAAACAGAATATTAGTAAATCCTGAAACATTTTTGTTAACAGAAAGATTTATGGATGAAGAATTCTCTGGAGACGGGACTAAAATTTATCTTCATTCAAACGATACAACCTCTTATTTGTATCAATATGATTTGACTGCTCCCAATATAGGCGCATCCCGGCAAACAATCAGCACGATAAATTCTCCTTATTATACAGGGGGCGCATTAAAATTGGCGCCAGATAATAAAATTTATTGGAGCAATATTTACAATGACGGCATAAATTTTCCATTTCCTTACCCTGATACAACTTATAATACTACAAACATGAATTTAAGCGTAATTAATTATCCTGACAGTGCTGGAAGTGCCTGTAATTTCCAACCTTATAGTTTTTATCTTGGAGGAGCAAGAACCTATTTTGGCTTGCCTAACAACCCTAACTATGATTTACCTGCTTTGGCAAGTAATCCGTGTCCGGTTGCTATGGAGGAATTGGAATCAGAGACTTCAAAAATTGTGATTTATCCTAATCCTGCAAGTGATGTTGTAAATATTACAACAGAAAAAAAAGAAATACCTCATATAATTATTACTGACTGTAGTGGCAATAAAGTTTGTGATGCGCATGGCAGGCAAATATCTTTAAAAGAATTAAGTAACGGTGTTTATGCTGTTCATGTAATCGTTGCCAACAAAACCCTTGGGATTAAGAAATTGGTAGTTTTAAAATAGAGAGCCAAAACAAAATTTCTTACCTTACAACTTAAGAAATTCTGTTTATTTAATTTAAAAAATGTTGTAAAATTTCTATTTTTAATAATAATAATACAATATGATGAATCCAAACTTCATTAATACTTTTCAGAATTATAATGCTAAATCAAGTTAATTTATTCTCATCTTCAACCTTCTATTTTCAAACCAGCTTACAATTATCAGCGCATACATCAAAGCGCCCATTGTAGTAATAATGAGATGACGAAACCAGTTCCAGGTAAGTCCCCACCACATGCGTAATGCCAGCAAGGTGATTGCAATCAATAAAATCATAGTCCAGTATTTTAAAGTACTACTTGACAGAGTAAGAAAGGTTTTTAAGTAGAAAACTTTTTTGATGTCGAGCACATACATTGCAACAAGCAATAGTCCTGCAACACTACAGATGTACCACGCAACATAACAACGCCTGATTAATAAGCTTCCCATACTAATTTCTTCAGAAAGGAAATTACTATGCCTGACAAAATAACCCTGTGCATGTGTAAAACCATCCCAAACTAAATGACTGGCAATTCCAAGCAATGCTGAAAATGTAAATATTACCCAATGATTTTTAAGATAGCTGGCATAATCAAATGGCTCCGTCAAATACTTGTCTTTGAAAAAAGGAAAATGATACAATAAAGGCCGTTTGACAGTGATGTGAAATATAAAAGCAAATAAGAATGTGAGAGGTAAATTAAAAAGATAAATACCGTGAACGCTATGGCTCACGTATGCATTCGGACTCATCCAGATAAAGTATTCAAAATCGGGAGCCATACTTCCGATTACTAGTGCGGTTAATGAAATATATTTTTTATTGATCCACTTTAGTGGAAAAAGAATAAAAGGATGAGCGAGCGTGAAGGGCATTTATTTAAAATGAAGTTGAGAAAAATGTTGGCAGGAAGAAGCAGAAAAAAGGTTGTATGTTATGCGGTTCAACTTGTCGTAGCATTCGTAATATTCGTAATCCATTCGTTAATTCGTAACCAACAGTAAACTCATAAAGAAACAATAGTAAACTCCGTTCTGCGGTTTTGTGCTTTGCCTTCTGCTGTGTCGTTACTTGCAACCGGTTTGGTATCACCATAACCTTTAAAACTAAGTCGCGTAGCCGGAATTTGTTTACCGATTAAAAACTCATACACTGCTTTTGCACGTTGTTCGGATAAAACCGCATTTGCTTTTTTATCTCCTGTGTTATCAGTGTGTCCACTGACTTCAATTTTTGTTGCTGGATTGGTCTTTAAAAAGGCAACCAACTTGTTGAGTTCAGCGTTCGATTCTTTTTTTATTTCAAATTTATTTACTTCAAAAAAAATATTTTTTAATACTACCCGTTCACCTGCTTTTGGTTTGTTGAGTTTGATATCTAAAACAAAAGCATGTTGCTCATCAGTGGAGTTTTTACATTCAAAATAATCGGAATAAAAAAGATAACCTTCTTTATTCACGTTGAGCATATAGTTTTTTCCTGCGGGCAACGAAGCCAAAAATTCGCCACGCTTTTTATCGGTTGTATTGCTCACCATTATTTTACCGGTTTCCACATCAACGATTTCAAAATCAGCAGCCAGGTTTTCGTTGCTTGATGCATCTGATACATGTGCCTTTACATAACTGACAGTGAGTGGCCGCATGGCTTCGTACAAATCAAAACTGTATAAATCAAGATTGCCAAAACCTCCTTCTCGGTCGGAGGAGAAGAAAGCTTTTTTTCCATCTGCACTCACAATTAAACTATTTTCATCATTAGCTGTATTGATTGGATAACCAAGATTTACGGGTTCACCCCAATTTCCGGTTGAATCTTTTCGTGAAAGGTATATATCCATTCCACCCATGCCAATGTGGCCGTCACTACTGAAATACAATGTTTGATTATCCGGATGAATAAATACAGATTCTTCTCTACCTGAAGTGTTTATTTTATTGCTTAATGCTTTTGGTTCACTCCAGGTTCTGTCCGTTTGAAAAACTGAATAATAAAGGTCCTGTTGCATTCTTCTGCTACGGTCGTAAGTGCCACGAACAAAGTAAAGTGTTTTACAGTCTGAAGAGAAGGAAGGTTGACTCTCCCATGAACCGGTGTTGATTGGTGAACCGGGATTAATAGCTTTGGTCCAATTGTTTGAAGCTGCCAGCTGAGCAAGATATATATCGCAGCTTCCTTTTCCATCCTGACGATTGCAGGCAGTAAAAAATAATATTCGTCCGTCAGCTGAAATGCTGGGGCCGCCTTCGTTATCAAGTGTGTTTAAGGGTGGTCCTAAGTTGATGGCTGGTTGCCATTGGTTGTTTTCAAATTTGCTGCTATAAAAATCTTCCTGATGGCCATAAGGCGATTTATCATCTTTAACATCACGTGTAAATACAATTTCTTTTTGATCGATTGTGAGTGTTGCATAATATTCCGCAACAGAAGTGTTAACTCCTGCACCAAGATTAATAGGATTGAAAGGTACCGGATGTTGAATTGCGTTTATTGCGAATTCGCAATTTGCAATGCCTGACTCAGCTCGTTTTTGTAAATCAACACTACCTGTTTTAAGTTGCAAATAGTTTTCATAATGCGATTTAGCTTCTGCATATTTACTTGCTTTTATTTCAAGAGCTGCCACACGCAGATAATTGATCGGAAAAAAACTGCCGTTTACTTCAAGTGATTTGTTATATTGATCAATTGCTTTGTCGTATTGCCCGTTATCTTCATATACACTTGCCAGAAGTATATAAGCTTCAACAAAATTTTCGTCTTTCGAAATAGCTTGTTGCAATTCCTTTACTGCTTTATCAAATGCCTTTGCATCATAAGCCTTCAATCCATTTTCATAATTACGAATAGCAGCTTTTGATTCGGTGGTGTAACGATTGGTTTGGGCTTGCACCGAGAGATGCTGAAACAAGTTCTGCATGACAAGCAGGAGTAGTGTCATTCCGAACTTGTTTCGGAATCTTACTAACGTTTTAATTGAAAGATGCTGAAACAAGTTCAGCATGACGGCAACTAACCTCATGGAATATTTAAAATTTTATGTGTTTGCAAGCTTATTTGCCATTGAGGATTTTCTTTCACATATTCAATAATGAGTGGGGTGATAGTTGAAAATTTACTGTACTCTGGTTGTAAAAGTAGTTTGCAATTTTCATTTACGTTGGCAGCATGTTTTTCAGCCCACTCAAAATCGCTTTGATTAAAAACAATCACTTTTAATTCGTGAGCTTGCTGTAATACTTCAGTAAGAGGAGCCTTAAATTTTTTGGGTGATACACATATCCAATCCCACTTACCAGTTAACGGATAGGCACCGGATGTTTCAATACAATTAATAAAACCTTTTTGATGTAAGGCAGTTGTAAGCACTTTCAAATTGTACATAGCAGGCTCTCCACCTGTTACCACAGCCATTCGGCAAGCATATTCTGTAGCCTCTTTCACAATTTCATCAACGTTAATTACTTTATGTTTATTGGCATCCCACGATTCTTTAACATCACACCAAACGCAACCCACATCGCAGCCTGCAAGCCTAATAAAGTAAGCAGCCTTGCCTGTATTGCAACCTTCGCCCTGAATGGTGTAAAAACTTTCCATCAATGGCAGAAATTCACCCTTGCGAATTAATTCTTCAATGGAAAGTGATGGCACTGTCATTAGTATAAATTGATTTTTTTGCTGCAAGCAAAGTGTTTTGCAAAAGCCCGATTATTGTCATAGGTCCAACTCCTCCGGGTACGGGAGTTATAAAACTGCATTTGGGTGCTACTTCATCAAAAGCAACATCGCCTAAAAGTTTGTAGCCGTTTTTGGTTTTATCGGATTCAACGCGGGTAATACCGACATCAATTACAACTGCACCTTCTTTCACCATTTCTGCTTTTACAAAGCCAGGTTTGCCAATAGCAGCAATGATAATATCGGCTTGCAATAAAATTTCTTTACTGTTTTTTGTTTTACTATGAATGTTGGTAACGGTACAATTGCCAGGATTTGAATTACGCGAAAGCAAAATACTCATGGGTGTACCCACAATATTGCTTCTGCCAATTACCACGGCATGCTTACCGGACGTTTCAATATTGTAGCGTTCGAATAATTGCAAAATTCCTTTTGGTGTAGCAGGTATGTAAGCAGGTTGTTGTTGAGTCATTCGCCCAATATTTACCGGATGAAATCCATCTACATCTTTTGCAGGCGAAATTGCTTCGGTTACTTTTTGAATATTAATATGAGCGGGCAATGGTATCTGTACAATAAATCCATCAATTGATGAATCATTATTCAACTCATTTATTTTATTCAATAAAAAGGCTTCTGTTATCGTATTCTCATAGCGGAGTAGGGTAGAGTTAAAACCAACTTCTTTACAAGTTTTAATTTTATTGTTTACGTAAGTTTCACTGGCGCCATCATTACCTACTAATAATGCTGCAAGGTGCGGAATTTTATGTCCGGCACTTTTCATTTTTTCTACTTCCTGCTTTATTTCAAGTTTGATGATTGAAGCAGTCGCTTTTCCGTCTATGAGTATCATTAGTTATGAATTTTGAATTTTGAGTTATGAATTGAAATTAACTCATAACTCAAAATTCATAACTTAAAAATTATCTTCTTCCTTGTTGTTGCATGGCTCTCATCATATTTGCTTTGCCAGCAGGTGTTGTCATACTATGCATCATTTTACGCATATCATCAAATTGCTTTACCAACTTGTTTACTTCCTGAATATTGGTTCCGCTACCATTTGCAATTCGTTTCTTGCGTGTTCCATTGAGCAAGTCGGGTTTGCTACGTTCTGCCGGAGTCATGCTTTGAATAATGGCTTCTATGGATTTAAAAGCATCATCCTGAATATCGATATCCTTCATTGCTTTGCCCATACCCGGTATCATTCCAATAAGGTCTTTGATGTTTCCCATTTTTTTAATTTGTTGCAACTGACCCAGGAAATCATTGAAATCAAATTTGTTTTTCGCAATTTTCTTTTGTAGTTCAGCGGCCTCTTTAGAGTCAAATTGCTCTTGTGCTTTTTCAACTAAAGAAACAATGTCACCCATTCCTAAAATCCGATCGGCCATACGAGTTGGATAAAACACATCCAATGCGTCTAACTTCTCACCCGTACCAACAAATTTTATTGGTTTGTTTACAACAGATTTAATGGATAAAGCAGCACCACCTCGCGTATCACCATCTAATTTAGTAAGCACAACACCATCAAAGTCTAATCGGTCGTTAAATGCTTTGGCTGTATTCACTGCATCCTGACCGGTCATACTATCCACCACAAAAAGTATTTCGTTTGGATTAACCGCTTTCTTAATACGTGCAATTTCATCCATCATCTGCTCGTCAACAGCCAATCGACCGGCAGTATCAATAATCACAACAGTATGCCCTTTGCTTTTTGCATGCTCAATAGCATTTTGAGCAATTTGAACCGGGTTTTTATTTTCAACTTCATTGTAAACTTCAATTGCTAATTGCTCACCTAAAACTTTTAGCTGGTCAATAGCAGCAGGTCTGTACACATCACAGGCAACTAATAAAACCTGTTTTCCTTTTTTGTTTTTTAAATAATTTGCAAGTTTTCCGCTCAATGTTGTTTTACCGGACCCTTGCAAACCACTCATTAAAATCACTGATGGGTTTCCTTTCAATTGCATTTCGGCAGCATCGCCCCCCATTAATGCTGTAAGCTCTTCGTGCACAATTTTTACCATTAATTGAGCAGGAGAAACTGAAATTAAAACGTCTCGTCCAAGCGCTTTTTCTTTAACAGTGTCGGTAAACTGCTTAGCAACCTTGTAATTAACATCAGCATCCAAAAGTGCTTTACGTACCTCCTTTAAAGTTTCGGCAACATTTATTTCACTAATTTTTCCCTGGCCTTTCAGTAACTTAAAAGCCCTGTCAAGCTTATCACTTAAATTCTCAAACATTTTTAATTTTTTAAGGTTGCGAAGATAGCTTTTTTAGCTCTATCAGGGCTTTGGATAAATACCTAGTCTAATGTTATTTATTATTCATGATAAATTTGATTTTTTTATCATTTATCAATACTTGATCATTAAATTCTTCTATTAGCAAAACAGGGTTCTTGGTCAGACCAATTATATTTGTTCACAGGTACCCTATGAGCGCATATTTCAGAACTAATATTTGTTTAATTTACTTTATTCTTTTTGTATGTTTTATTTGGGGAAATGAGAAAGCTTTTGGTCAGGATGCGACTTTTAAATTTATTCATTATACCACCAAAGATGGATTACCAACATCTCAGTTATATCAGGCTTATCAAGACACCAAGGGTTACATGTGGTTTACTTCCGATCATGGATTGGTTAGATATAATGGATATGAATTTAAAACCTTTACCTCTGCAGATGGATTAACGGATAATACCGTTTTTAAAATAGTTGAAGATAATAAAAACAGATTTTGGCTTCTTACGTTTGCAGGAGGGATTTCTGTTTTAGAAAACAATAAAATATCGCCTTATAAATTTAATGATTTAGTTAAGAAAGAAATTAATGGCAATATCCCATTGGGGATTTATGTAGATTCTGCTGACAATGTTTTTGTAACCAGCCATGTCAACGGTGAGTTTTGCATTGACAAATCAGGAAAGCTTACCCAGGTTTTTAGATTTAATAAGATCCTTGAAAAGCATTCTGTTTTTATAGAGGAACATACAAGTAAAAGTTTAACTATCGCTATTTCTGCGTATGGTGACGTAGTGCTGCCTTTACAAATTAATTATAAATCAGGTTCACTTTACAACAAAGCAACCATTCCGGCCATAAAACAAAGAAAGGTGCATGCAATACGAAGCAGTGACGGCAGAAGATTAATTAGCATTGATAACTCAATTTTTGAATTTATAAACAATGAAATTCATGAATTGGTCTCATTGCCTGAGCAAATTTATTTTATGTATGAGGATAGCAAGAAAAGATTATGGGTAGGCACCAGTTCTGGATTTTATCTCTTTGCAAACCTTGAAAATTTTAGCAACTATTCAAACTATTTGCAAAAATCTTTTGTTTCCGGAATTCACGAAGATAAAGAAGGCGGGGTTTGGCTAACAACATTAAATAACGGTATTTATTATCTTGCAAATGACCAAATTAAAAACTTTATTTTTGAGAAAGAGATATTGCGCGAGCCACTAGTACTAAGTACTGATAATAAATCTCAAATCTATGTTGGCTATTGGAGTGGTGCCGTAGCAACTTTAGAAAGAAACAGTTTATTAACGATTAATGAATCTGATATTCGAACTGAAATAAATTTTTTGCTTTATGATTCTACAAGCACAAGACTTTATATGGGCAGCAGGGTTTCAGGATACTTATTTAAGAACCAGTTTTATCCCTTCATTAAAAAGGAAGTTCCATCGGTTCCACTTTGTGCCATAAAATCGATAAATGGAAATATTTATTTCGCAGGAGACAAAGCTTTTTATAGAATAAGAAATGATACAGTTTTTCAATTAGGTAAAATGAATTTTCGAATAAACGATATTTATGAAATAAGGTCGGGACTATATTTGTTAGGTAGCAATAGTGGTGCGTTTTTGTTTGATGAAAACACAGAATCAATATCACTCTATTCTGAACAATTAAAAGATGTTCGTATTGATGACATTTCATTTTTTAAGGGTTATTACTGCTTCTCAACTCGTGGCAAAGGTTTACTCTTAAATCGAAATAATACTTTTATCTGGATCAATGAAAAAGATGGATTAGCAAGCAACCTTGTGCACAAAGCGGTTGTAAGCGATAATAGTATTTGGTGCGCTACCAATAATGGTGTGTGTCAAATCATATTCGATAATCTTGTTGAAGGCCAATTTAAAATACGAAACATAAATGCACGTGACGGACTTCCTTCGAATGAGATTCATGATATATTGATTTTACATGACACGTTATTTGTTTCAACCAGCGATGGATTATCTTATTTTCATTCAAAAACAATATTTTCAAAATCAGTTATACCATCAATGTTTTTTACTTCATTACGAGTGAATAATATTGATACACTACCTAAAGCTTATCATAATTTTAGTTATAATTTTAATAATATTCGGATTGGATTCGAGGCTCCGGCTTTTAAAAATACTAGCGATATTGTTTACCACTATGTTTTAACTAATTCGATTGATTCAATATTCAGTAACACTAAAATACGTGAGGTTGATTTTCTTTCGCTTAGTCCTGGCAATTATACTTTTAGTGTAACTGCAGTTCATGTTTCAGAAGGAATCAGTTCTAAACCAATCTTGATGAAATTTACAATCTCAAATCCCTATTGGCAAATGTGGTGGTTTCAGTTAATAATCATATTAATAATAGCCGTTTTGGTTTCTGCAATGATAAAAAGGCAAATTAGAGTAATTAAAAAGCGTGAGGAAACTAAAACAGCCTTTAATAAGCAATTAATTCAGTTTGAGATTAAAGCGCTTAGGGCTCAAATGAATCCACATTTTATATTTAATGTCATCAATTCAATACAGGATTATATTTTGAAAAATGATGCTCGCTCTGCTCAAAAGTATTTGACAAAGTTTGCCAGATTGGTTCGATTAATTCTTGATAACTCGATTAAGTCAGAAGTTGTTTTAGCAGAGGAGTTAAAACTTGCAGAACTTTATATTGAATTAGAACAGCAGCGATTTGAAAACAAGTTTGAATTTTTATTGCGTGTTGAAGAAGAAGTTGATACAGAAGAAATAGTACTGCCCGCTATGATTATTCAACCTTATCTTGAGAATGCTATTAAACACGGTATTAGATACTTGCCTAAGCAAGGTCGTTTAATTCTTAAAATCGTTAAACGCAATCAATCAATAATAATAACTATCGAAGATAATGGAGTAGGGCGTGCTGCATCTGCTGAAAGTAACAAAACAAGTGTTAGAGAACATGTATCATATGGAACTATTATTACTTCAAAAAGAATTGACGCCTATAATATGGCATATAGTAGTAATATAACTGCTGAAATAGTAGATTTAAAAGATGCTGATCTTTCTGCTACTGGAACACGTATTATTTTAAGTGTTCCTATAAAATATAAACAAATGCAAGAAGAATGATGGGTATTGATTAATATTGTTAATGGTATTGTTAAACTAAAATTTAGTATTTAAACAGGTTTTATTTTTGTTGAATTAGAAAATATGTTAAGAACATGTATTGTTGATGATGAAAAGAAAGGACGCGATTCTTTGCAGAATTTACTCGAACAGTATTGTTCCAATATTGAAATTGTTGGTCAGGCAGATTCAGTTGAAAGTGCCTTTGAGTTAATTAACCAACAAAAACCCGATCTTATTTTTTTGGACATTGAGATGCCACACGGAAGTGGTTTTGAGTTGCTAAAGCGATTTGAAAAGATAAACTTTAGAACCATTTTTGTTACAGCCCATAAGCATTACGCCATTAAAGCAATTCGATTTGCAGCACTTGATTATCTATTAAAACCGGTTGATGTGGACGAACTAATTGAAGCCGTAAACAGCATAGGAGAAAACAATAGTCCGAATAATCAATCAAATTACGGTGGTTTGCTCGAAAATTTATCAAGTGCAAAGCCGGGCAAAATTGCAGTTCCCGACAAAGAAGGTGTGGTTTTTATCGACCCACAAGACATTATAAGGTGTGAGGCTGATGGTGCTTATACTCAGATTTTTACGGCCACTGACAAGTATACTGCAACCAAAAATATTAAGGAATACGAACAATTATTAGCCGATTTTGGTTTTTTTAGGGCTCATCACTCTCACTTAATTAATTTGAAGCAAGTTAAAAGATTTAGTAAAACAGAAGGCTATTTTGCCCTTATGAGTGATGGAACTTCAGTTGAAGTATCGAGGCGAAAAAAGGATCAGTTTCTTCAATTAATGAATTTATAAATTCAAGTTCGTCTGTCTGATCTGAAAATCGTGTAGTCAGGATTGTTACATAAAAATCTCATTCTAATTACCGCCTGTTAAGTAAATCTAACCACTTATGGTTTTTTAGGCACCAGCAGTAAAACATGACATATTAGACGATATTTATTGATTTAATTTGCTTTATAATTAACATTTACCAATTACTTAAAGCTCTAATCTGTCTGACCAACGAGATTATTAAAGAAACTTTTCGGATTTATAAGAAAGAGTCATCAATAGGTGACTCTTTCTTTTTTTGAACTATTCAACAAACAAAGCGCTACGTTTAATTTAATCATCCTAATAGTATTGAATGGTCTACATTTAAGTTTTTCAGTAGCTGTATGAATCATCAAGTTGATCTAGTAACAAGATTTTTGATGTTTAGGCTATATATGCAAAAAGTGTAGACAAGGAATTGGTTCGTATATAGAAAATCTAATAGCTGTTTATATTACATTTATTCGATATTTGTTCAAATACAACTTTGTATTTTTAGATGCTCAAATGAAGACACTTAGAATACTAGTATTGTTATTCATAGTAAGTTTAACTGCTAATTCACAACATCGGTTTGTAAAGGAGATAAATGATCCTAACTATGGTTTGTTAATCAGAGTGGTTCCTTCAAATGATATGGGATTTGTAGTTTTATCTTTAGACAGTTTAAGGCTTACCAAATTCAATAGCTGTGGTGAGAGTGAATGGAATAAGAAGTATCATTTGGCTAATACACATAGTAGTTTAGCTGACTTTATTCGCACCGATGATGGAGGATATGCTATACTTACACGAATTTTAAATGGAAGCGTGTATGGTTCACTCCTTACCAAGTTGGATTCAATAGGTAATATTATTTGGAGCAAAAGTTTTGAGGATACATCTTACAATCATTTCCCATACACACTTTGTCAGGATCAACAAGGTAATTATGTGATTTTTGCAAACGTAGCTTATATAATTGCTCCAACAACTTACAATATGATTTGTAAGATAAATGGTAGCGGGAATTTAATTAGCACTCGTTTTTATAATTATGGAGGCACCTGGGGAGGGGCTATTGTTACCTCCGACAATGGTGTTTTGATTCGAACAGGATGGATTTTTATTAAGACCGACAATTTCGGTAATGTGCAATGGACAACTTCTGTGCTAGGGGCAGGCTATAATTATTTTGCTCCTGTTGAAGTTAGTGATGGTTATATTTTTTCCGGCTACGACAGTAATAATAAGATTAATTTTTGTAAGTTAAGCAAGCAGGGCAACCAAATATGGGGTGGTCGGAAGAATTCAAACTTTAACGGAACACCTCCTAAACTCCGTAAAAAAAATAATGGTAATTTGGTTGGCATCTTTAATTATACCACAATTGTTGAATTTGATAAAGATTTAAATATCGTTACTCAAAACACAAATTCCTTTTCAAGTAGAGACATTTGTTTTATTGACGATGACCATCCAATTATTGCCGGTGCTTCTTCAAACAAGCCTTTTATTGGCAGTTTAAATTCTGCTTATCAAACTAATTGCGATATCCCTTTGCATGCGTTAAACTTTACGCTAGAAACCGCAACTGCTAATGTTATTAGTACGATTGTTTCATCCTATAATCTAAATACTGTTACAAGAACTTATGGAACTGATACAGTTTCGGTTTCTGTTACTCCAATTTGTATACTAACTAAAGCGCTGGATTTAGGCAACGATACTTTATTGTGTAAGGGCACGACAATGGTATTACAAAACAGAACCGGCTTTTTTTTCGATCACTATCAATGGTCAACTGGCCAAACTACCTCAACAATTTCTATCAATCAACCAGGTTTGTATTGGTTGCTAGTGCGTGATGATTGCAATGAAAGTAGGTTTAATGATACAGTTTGGATAAACATCAAACCTGCAGTAGAAGCTAACCTTGGTGAAGATTTGCTTTTGTGTGAAAATACTGCGCACCCACTTTTTGCACCTGATTGTGATAGTTGTTCTTTTTTTTGGAGTACAGGCAGCATTTCAGATTCTATACTCGTTAATGAGCAAGGAACTTATTGGTTAAGTGTAAAGAATAATAATGGTTGCATTTCTAATGATACGGTAAATGTGTTAATGTCAAAATGTGAATGCGAATTTTATATACCCAATTCGTTTACTCCAAACAATGATGGTTTAAACGAATTATTCAAACCTGTTTACTATTGCGACATTGCTGATTACAGTCTCTCTATTTTTAATAGATGGGGTGCGTTAGTTTATCAATCAAATAATATTGATTCGGCTTGGAACGGAAAGTTTAATAATATATTGGTGCCAACTGGTGTGTATTGTTTTGTAGTATCCTATCAGCCTCTAATTAAGGGAAAAGCAAATAATAGGGTTACCAAAACGGGTATAGTAAACTTAATTTATTGATTCATACATTCATACATACATTCATTCATATAATTATTGATAGCCAATTTTTTTTAGTAGAATGAGCTTTTAATAAACGTTTTTTTTATCAGCAATTAACTGTTAGAAACTTTTGCTGTAAGTCGAAGTATTTGCTACGGTTTCAGCTATTATTGCTTTGTAATTTTACAAAAATCAACATTAAAAAAGCAAAAAAAACATTATGAAAAAAACACTTATTTTATTATCAATGGTAGCAATGACAACTGTGTCAATGGCTCAGAAAGGAACTTGGTACATTGGCGGTTTGGCTGGATTTGCAACATCTACTGACAAAGATCCAAATGACAAGAAAACAACAATGTCTAATTGGACCGTAGCCCCAGAGGTTGGAACATTTTTAAAGGACGATATTCAAGTAGGTCTTGCTTTTGGTATTGGTGGAGCTAAGGAAAAAAATGACTCTTTGGATCTATCAGAATCATCTTTTTTAACCCCAACACTTTATGGTCGTAAATTTTTCAAAATCACTGACAACTTCAGCACATTTGCTGGTTTATATTTAAGCTACATCGGTGGTAAATCAACTGATTTTACCAATACTCCTGAAACTAAAAGTGAGCAATCAGGTTTTGGAGCTCGTATCGGTGTTGGTATAGCTTATGCTTTATCTCCTCGCTTTACAGCAGTTGGTCAGTATGGTTTATTTGGATTCCAGTCTGTAAACAACAAAGTTAATGGTAACGATGCTGGTAGCAATTCAAGTTTCGATTTCGGTGTGAATACAGTTGGTGGTGGTACACTTGGACAAGGTAACGGTTCAGGATCAGTATTTAACATTGGCTTGTATTATACTTTTATTACAAAGTAATTTGTTTAGATATAAATCTTAGACATAAAAAAACCGGCCAATTAGCCGGTTTTTTTATGTCTAAGATTTGCTATAAAACGTTACGAATATAAATTCTCTATTCTCAATTAAGATTCTTCTTTCTTCTTTCTAGGCTTTGAAGGCTTCGTTGAAATAATACGCAATGCTTCTGAATCTTTATCATGAGTCAACTCGATGATATCACCTTCTGTCAATTCAGATTTTATTATTTCTTCTGCCAATGGATCTTCCACATATTTCTGAATAGCACGTTTCAGTGGGCGTGCACCAAAAGCTGAGTCGTATCCTTTTTCAGCAAGAAAATCTTTTGCTTCATCATTCAACTTTATTTTATAGCCTAACTCGTTAACACGTTTGTAGAGATATTCCAATTCGATATCAATAATTTTATGAATATCATCTTTGGTCAAACTGTTAAAAATTACCACATCATCAATACGATTTAAAAACTCAGGAGCAAATGCTTTCTTCAATGAATTCTCAATTACGCTGCGTGTGTTTTCATCTGTTTGACTTTGACGAGCTGTGGAGTTGAATCCAACTCCCAAACCGAAATCTTTCAATTGACGAGAGCCAATATTAGAAGTCATAATGATGATAGTGTTTTTGAAATCAACTTTACGACCTAAACTATCAGTTAATTGTCCTTCATCAAGTACTTGCAACATCAGATTAAAAACATCCGGATGAGCTTTTTCAATCTCATCAAGTAACACCACTGAATAAGGCTTACGTCTAACCTTTTCAGTTAACTGACCACCTTCTTCATAACCAACATAACCCGGAGGCGCTCCGATTAAACGCGAAACAGCAAATTTTTCCATGTATTCACTCATGTCAATTCGAATCAGTGAATCCTCACTATCGAATAAATAATGACTTAATACCTTTGCTAACTCAGTTTTTCCAACACCGGTTGGACCTAAAAATATAAATGTTCCAATAGGTTTATTAGGATCTTTTAAACCAGCACGATTTCTCTGAATAGCTTTAACTACTTTCTTAACCGCTTCATCCTGACCAATTACTTTACCTCGTAATTCTTCAGGCATTTTAACGAGGCGAGCAGTTTCAGCAGTAGCAATTCTGTTTACCGGAATTCCACTCATCATAGCCACTACTTCAGAAACATTTTCCAGATCTACAGTATAACGTTGAGTTTTTGTTTCTTCTTCCCAAGTTTTTTTTGCGGTGTCTAATTGCTCAAGCAATTGTTTTTCCGAATCACGAAGTCGAGCTGCTTCTTCGTATTTCTGGCTACGAACAACACGATTCTTTTCATTTTTAATATCCTGAACTTTTGTTTCAAGTTCTATGATATTTGGAGGAACGTGAATGTTCGAAATATGAACACGAGAGCCTGCTTCATCTAAAGCATCAATGGCTTTATCCGGTAAAAAACGGTCGGTGATATAACGACTGGTTAATTTAACACAAGCTTCTATTGCAGCAGGTGTATAGTTAACATGATGATGTTCTTCGTAACGATCTTTTATATTCTGAAGAATTTGAATGGTTTCTTCAACTGAAGTTGGATCAACAACAACTCTTTGAAATCTTCTGTCTAAAGCTCCATCTTTTTCGATGTACTGACGATACTCATCTAATGTGGTAGCACCAATACATTGGATTTCTCCACGTGCTAATGCTGGCTTAAACATGTTTGAAGCATCAAGCGATCCTGAAGCACCACCAGCGCCTATTATTGTATGTATTTCATCAATAAACAAAATAACATCCGGAGATTTTTCCAACTCATTCATTACTGCTTTCATACGCTCTTCGAACTGACCACGGTATTTTGTTCCTGCAACCAATGAAGCTAAATCAAGTGTAACGATTCTCTTATTAAATAAAATTCTCGAAACTTTACGCTGAATAATACGCAAAGCAAGCCCTTCTGCAATGGCAGATTTACCCACACCTGGTTCACCAATCAAAATAGGATTGTTCTTTTTTCTACGACTTAAAATTTGAGATACACGCTCAATTTCCTTCTCACGGCCTACAATGGGGTCTAGTTTTCCTTCTTCAGCCGCTTTGGTTAAATCTCGACCGAAATTATCCAACACCGGTGTTTTTGATTTGCTATCAGCACCTTTTTTGGTTGAACCAAAAGAAGGACCATCATCATCTTTTGAATAAGGATCATCATCAGATGATGATTGAGGTGATTCTGCTCTGAAATTAGATTTAAACATTTCTAATTCTTCACGCATAATGTCATAAGTAACTCCAAATTGGTTTAAAATTTGGGTTGCAATGTTGTCTTCGTCTTTTAAAATGGAAAGCAACAAATGTTCTGTTCCAATAATCTCGCTTTTAAAAATTTTCGCTTCAAGATAAGTAATCTTTAAAGCTTTTTCTGCTTGCTTAGTAAGCGGAATATTATTGAGATTAGATACAGTGCCGGTGCTACCTTTCACTGCATTCTCAATAGACTTTCTCAATTCGACAAGATTAATGTTCAGCGATTTTAAAAACTTTATTGCCATGCCTTCGCCCTCACGGATCAGACCTAGTAATAAATGCTCTGTACCAATATAATCATGCCCTAAACGCAATGCTTCTTCTCTGCTGTAAGTGATTACGTCTTTTACGCGGGGTGAAAATTTAGCTTCCATATATTAATTGTTTTTGGGTGTTCTACGTTGTTCAATTTAAAAAGGTTTTATTTCAAATTTTGTAAAGAATTTGTACGATTACTATCTATCTAATAACGTGCCTAAGATACGTTTTTGTATTTCAACTGTCAATGTGATTGTTTTGATATTACACACACAATACAATGTTGATAAAATCTGCTTCAGATTCAATCAAAAGTATGGGTTCAAATACTTATCTTTGTCTCTCTGAAAAGTGTTTTATCAACACCACTATCAACAAAACAATTTTATTGGGTAATTAGTTTAAAATAAATACTGACAATAGGTCATTAACGAAAAATATTTTATGGCAGAAGGCGAAAAGATTATAAGAATTAATATTGAAGATGAAATGAAAACAGCTTACATTGATTATTCAATGTCGGTGATTGTTTCGCGTGCATTACCTGATGTACGTGACGGTTTTAAACCTGTTCATAGAAGGGTTTTGTTCGGAATGTTAGATTTGGGAGTATTATCTAACCGGCCTTATAAAAAATCCGCCAGGATAGTAGGAGAGGTGCTTGGTAAATATCACCCACATGGAGATACATCTGTTTACGATGCAATGGTGCGTATGGCTCAGGATTGGAGTTTGCGATATACCATGGTAGACGGTCAGGGAAACTTTGGATCGGTAGATGGAGATAGTCCGGCAGCAATGCGATA
>JANNXV010000030.1:0-6934 GCA_031409815.1 Bacteroidota bacterium | reverse complement strand
TTGGGATTGTTAATAGGATTGCAAAACAATTACAATTATTTTTTCTGGATTGGTTTAGGTATAACCTTATATGGAGCCACTTATTTTTTTGTACATGATATCTTTATTCATCAACGTTTCAAAATTTTCAGAAATACAGATAATTCCTACTTTAGAGCAATAAGACGGGCGCACAAAATGCACCACAAGCATATTGGAAAGGAAGATGGTGAGTCATTTGGTATGTTATGGGTTTCGTTTAAGTATTTTAAGGAATCAAAAAGCAATTTGTTAGGGTGAAGTACACTTATTTTCTCATCAATATTTTTTCTTTTATAGTTCCTTTTCTGTTTTCATTTTATCCTAAAATTAATTTCTATAAAAGATGGAAAACCTATTTCCCGGCCATGTTGATTAGTGCAACCATTTTTATTGTATGGGATATTTATTTTACAAAAATGGGTGTGTGGCAGTTTAATCCCGATTTTGTTTTAGGAATTTATTTTTTCAATTTACCATTAGAGGAAGTTTTATTTTTTCTGTGTATTCCTTATGCTTGTGTATTTACTTATCATTGCCTGAGTATCTATCCAAAAATAAAATTGTCAGCTTCATTAGAAAATGGTATTACTGTTTTATTAATACTTTTTTTAGTTCTAACAGCCATATTTAATTTGTCTCGGATTTATACTTCGGTAACTTTTATAAGCCTTTCTGTTTTATTAATAACAACAAAATATTTTTTGCAGCGCGAATGGTTAGGCAAATTCTATATCGTTTACCTCGTTTTGCTTTTGCCTTTTTTAATTGTTAATGGTTTGCTAACCGGAACAGGCTTGCCAGAGCCGGTGGTCATATATAATAATCTTGAAAATCTAGGTTTTAGAATATTTACAATTCCGTTTGAAGATGTTTTTTATGGAATGTGCCTCATCTTGCTAAACGTTTTGTTGTATGAATGGTTTGAAACACAACCTGCAACAAAGTAAAGTTTAAATTTGCATCCCTTTTAAGAATGGCCGATGCATTTACAGAAACTTTCATTATTTAATTTTAAAAACTACGATGAAACTATTTTTGAATTTTCAGCCCAAGCCAATTGCTTTAGTGGTTTAAACGGAAGAGGTAAAACCAATGTGCTGGATGCTATTTACTATCTCTGTATGTGTAAAAGTTTTTTCAATGCAAGTGATAGTTTAAACATTAAACACGGTGAATCATTCTTTACCATTCATGGAAGTTTCAATTTAAAGGATAATAAACAGGATATTTTTTGCGGTTTAAAGCAGGGACAAAAAAAAATATTTAAGCGAAACCAAAAGGAGTATAGCCGTCTTGCAGAACATATCGGTTTGCTTCCGGTGGTAATGGTTGCACCAATAGATCAGGAACTAATTACCGGTGGGAGTGAGGAGCGAAGGCGTTTTATCGACAGTATCATTTGTCAGTATGATAAAATTTACCTGGATGATTTGACGGCCTATCAAAAGATTTTGCTGCAGCGCAATGCACTATTAAAGCAAATGAGTAAACTAAATGTGGTTGATCAAAGTGCTTTGCAAATATGGGATGATCAATTGGTGAGTTTTGCTATCAAGATTCATGCAGCCAGAAGTAGATTTGTTGAGGATTTTGTTCCGTTGTTCAAAAATTTCTATCAAACCATAAGTGGTGATTCTGAAAGTGTAAACATTGCTTATGATTCTCATTTAAACGAAGGTGATTTCTTACAACACTTGCAACGAGCATTTATTCGTGACCGAGCCTTGCAGTATACCACCGTAGGCGTGCATAAGGATGACTTGATATTGACAATTGGTGGTCATGCAGCAAAGCGTTTTGGTTCTCAAGGGCAACAAAAATCACTGGTCTTAGCTTTGAAGCTTGCACAATTCGAAGTGCTTAAAAAGGCGAGCAGTCTTAAACCGATCTTATTATTAGATGACATTTTTGATAAACTGGATGAAACTCGCGTAAGCAAATTGATGGAACTAGTTAGTCATCACACTTTTGGTCAACTATTTATTACTGATACCAATGCAGAGCGTGTGCTTTCCATTTTTGAGCGTATTGAAATTCCAATAAAGAACTTTGTTCTTTCATAAAGAGTTTGTGTAATTAATCGTTTTTTTTTTAATAGGTCGCCAATCAACTAATTTCAAATGTTTTCTGTTTTTTAATCAGTATCGTAATATTTCATTAAATTTGGTTATTCTCATTCGGATGAATTTAATTTCAACCATCTGATAATATGAAAATTAAAGACCTGATAAAAGCACATTTAAGCAACCCAATAGAATCGGAAATTAAAACACTTCTGATTTTGGAATGATAGATTAGAAATCGCTGAAAATATATTGCTTTTATTGATGATAATTATTGTAAATTCCTAAAGTATAGTTTGAAAAAACGAGAAGAAAGATATCTTGGTTTATTAAATAACCTCGAAGCAGGTGTGGTTGTGCATGCGGCTGACACCTCTATTATAGAAAGCAATCCTAAAGCATCTGAATTGTTAGGCCTAACCATTGATCAGATGTTGGGTAAGAAAGCGATTGATCCTTCTTGGAAATTTTTAGCTACCGATAATTCTCAGTTGCCTTTTGAAAGTTATCCGGTTAATCTAATTAAAACTACTAAACTGCCTTTGAAAAATCTAGTAGTTGGCGTTAACCGTCCATCAACTAACGATGTGGTTTGGGTAATTGTAAATGGATTTCCGGTAATAAAAGAAAATGGCGATTTGTCCGAAATTCTGATAAGCTTTATCGATATCACACAAAGCAGAAAAACAGAAGCGATATTATTTAAAAGTGAACAACGATATCAAAGACTTGCAAAAGTTGCTCCGGTAGGAATTTTTCATACAGATGAAAATGGTGACACAGCTTATGTAAATCCGAGATGGTGTCAAATAACTGGGCTTTCGAGCGAAGAAGCATTGGGTCATAATTGGCTAAGTGCGGTGCACGAGGATGATAAAAAAAACATCATTAAAGAATGGAAGAGTGCTGTTAGTATGCAGGAAATTTCGGCATCGGAGTTTCGTTTTGTTAGACCAGATGGAACTATTGCTTGGGTAATGGGGCAGGCCATACCTGAAAAAAATGACAATGGAAAAGTGGTTGGTTATGTAGGTACTATAACTGACATAACCGAGCGAAAAAAATCGGAAGAAGAAAAAAGTCGACTGTTAAATACCATTCAAAAAAGTCTGGATGAAATTTACATGTTCAATACTGAAAATTTTCAATTTCAATATGCGAATGATGGAGCCCTCAAGAATTTGGGTTATACAGCGGCTGAAATTTATAAACTTACTCCTCTGGATATTAAACCGGAGATGACAATCGAAAAAGTTAAGAAACTTATTAGTCCATTGCTGAACAACCAAAAAGAAAAAATTGTTTTTGAAACGACTCATAAAAGAAAAGATAAAAGTACTTACCCCGTAGAAGTGCATTTGCAATTGATTGATGATGGAGAGAAGAAAGTGTTTTTAACCATTACCCGAGATATTAGTGAACGTAAAAGAGCAGAGGAAGTGCTTAAAGAGGGCGAACGATATTTAAAAGAAACACAATTAATTGCCAACCTGGGAACCTATACGCTCGATATTGTAACAGGCAATTGGACCGGCTCAAAAGTGCTCGATCAAATTTTAGGTATAGATGAAAATTTTGAAAAAACCTATGAAGGTGGGCAGGCAATTTTGCACCCTGAATGGCGACAAGTTGTGGCTAATTACTTTACCGAGGAAGTAATAAGTAAAAAAAATAAATTTGATTTTGAGTATAAAATAATTCGCCCTAACGACAAAAAGGAAAGATGGGTACATTGTGTTGGCGATATTATTTTAGATAACAACAGTCAACCAATAACTTTGTTAGCTACCGTTCGGGATATTACACATACAAAGCAGATGGAAGAAGCGCTAAGGGATAGCAATAATTTTTTAGTAGAAACGCAATTGCTTGCTAACCTCGGAACTTACACTATGGATATCACCACCGGAAAATGGACAAGCTCAGAAATACTTGATCGCATTTTTGGAATTGATGACCATTTTGATAAAACTTATGAGAATTGGCCAAATATGATTCATCCAGATTGGCGAAAGTTGATGACTGATTATTTTGTTGAAGATGTAATTGGCAAGAAAAGGAAATTTGATAAAGAGTACAAAATTGTTAGAATAAACGATAGAGCTGAGCGATGGATACACGGAGTAGGAAGTCTTAAGTATAATGCAAAAAACGAACCAATAACAATGGTTGGTACCATACGTGATATTACAGAAAGTAAAGAAGCCCAAGAACAAATAAGAGAAAAGTCTGTACAGCTCGAAAAGTTAAGCGATAATTTGCCAGGCACTGTAATGTATCAAGTGATTACAGATTTAAATCGAAAATCAAAGTTTAGTTATCTAAGCAATAGTGTTGAGCGTTTAACTGGCAAAACTGTCGATGAAATAATGTTGAATCCTATTTCACTTTATTATATGGTGGTAGATGACGATCGTCAAAAAATAATGGAAATAGGTGCCTCCGCAATCCTAAGCGTAAATGAGATTGATTGTGAGGTGCGATATCAAAATCATCTCAAGGAATTAAGATGGATGCATATTCGCGCTGTTCCAAGAAAAACAGATGAAGGTACTATAGTTTGGGATGGCGTTAATACCGACATCACAAAACAAAAGGAAGCGGAAGAAGAACTGAAATTTAGCGAAGAAAAATACAGGCAAATAGTTGAAACTGCGCAAGAAGGTATTTTTGTTATCGATGAGAATAATCTAACCTCTTTTGTAAATCAACGTATGGCCGATATGCTTGGTTATGAAAGGGAGGAAATGATTGGGAAAACCTTGTTTTATTTTATGGATGAAGCAGGAATAAAAAAAACTGAAAAGTATATAGAAAGGCGAAAGCAAGGTATCAGTGAAGAATTTGAATTTAGATTTAAGAAAAAGAATGGTGACGATCTATATAGTTTAATAATGACTAACCCAATCATATCCGGCAATGTTTACAAAGGCGCGTTGGCAATGATTATGGATATTACCAATAAAAAACTGGTGGAGCGCGAGATTATGCTCTTGATGAATAATACCGATGAAAACTTTTTTTCAGTTGACAAGCAATTAAAAATCGTGAGTTTCAACGAACAATTTAAAATAAACAATTTAAAATATGTAGGTAAGGAAGTGAAAAAGGGCGACTCCATTCTGGATTATGTAAGCCCTTCCAGAACAAATATTGTTACTCGTATATTCCGTAATGTATTTAAAGGTGAACGTTCCGAAATAGAAATGCAAATTCCAATGCCTGATAAAACCAAAGTTACCTTCCTAAATCGTTACAAACCGAATTATAATAATGAAGGTAAGATTATAGGTGCCTTTGTTACCAGTATCGATATTACTGATCGTAAAATGGCTGAAGAAGAAGTGGTGAAATCGAAAGATGAATTAAGAAATCTTTCATCCCATCTTGAAAATATGCGTGAAGTTGAAGGTGCCAGAATTGCGCGCGAAATTCATGATGAATTAGGGCAACAACTCACCAGCATTAAAATGGATGCTTCATGGATCAGTAAAAAAGCTGGTATTTCTGACAAAGCAGTAACAGATAAAATAGATGACATGCTTCATCTGATTGATGAGACAGTAAAAACAGTTCGTAGAATTGCTTCTAAGCTTCGACCAGGCATACTTGATGATTTGGGTTTAATTGCTACACTTGAATGGCAGTGTAACGAATTTGCCAAGCGCTCTGAAATCAAATGTAATTTCAAGTCCAAACTAAATGATTTCAATATTGATAAAAATACCGCTACCAGTATATTTAGAGTTTGTCAGGAGGCGTTAAATAATATCGCACGCTACGCAAAAGCAACCGAAGTAAAAGTTAATATCCAACAAATAAAAAACGTAATTCGCCTTACTATTCAAGATAATGGCATTGGTTTTAATATCGAAGAAATTAAAATTAAAAACACACTTGGTATTATAGGTATGAAAGAACGGGCATTTATGCTTGGAGGCACTCTTGTCATTGAAAGTGAAGTGGAAAAGGGTACTAAATTGATATTAAAAGTGCCAATGAAAACTGAGTTGGCAAGTTAAAAAATGCACTGCATTTAGCATATTTTATTTTTCATAAGCACCAGCATCAGGTGCTGATAGATTGGGTCTGTTGCGTTTTAAGATATCAAACAATAGTGGGCCTGTAACAAAACTGCTATCGCCCCAATTATTTCCTAAACCATTTAAATCGTAATCATTATTATCAGTGTCTTTAAAATCAGGAGCAACATCACTTATAAATTTAAAATGAGAAGGATCGCTTACCGGTGTATTATTATCAGTTTTAAGAATACAATTATTAAAATGATGGTTTGATAAAGGAGTTGATTTTAAATCCAATTCAAGTTCATTATCGTTTAAACCAAAAATTATGCAGTTCTTAAAATCTGCCTTCTCAAGTTTAGTAGTGGTATCGTTTATAACAGTTCCATTGCTTACCGCATAATTATTTAAATACATTAATGGCGTGCTTCGCTGACCATTTTTCCAGTAATTGGCAAAAGTGCAGTGTGTGAAGTCGTAATTTCCACCAATAGTAAAGGCAGCGCAATATAAACCACAGTTTGCTACTACGTTGTTGTAGCCGTCAATCACAAAATTGCGGGCAAAAATGCCGAAACCTGCCATGTTCTTAATAATGGTATTGGTTATTTTCAAATGTTTTGTCATTGGATTACTCAAAATGGCCTCCGTTTGTAAACCAATAAAACCATTCTTAATAATAGCGTAATCAATCTCATTGTCACCTCCATCATTTATCCAGATTCTGTCCCATTGGCCAGGCTCATCAGCCAAATAGCTTTCTCTCCGCAAACCCTCAAATCGAACCGGACTAACGTTGGTACCTTAAAAGTAAAAGGTACAAAC
>JANNXV010000029.1:0-7081 GCA_031409815.1 Bacteroidota bacterium | reverse complement strand
ACCATTGTTAATGGCAACTTGGTGTATGAAAACGGTAATTTTTTCGAGACAATAAAAGGTCAACGATTATTATTTAAACGATGATCAGTAAAAAGAATATTTTGGTTCTAATAAAAAAGTATTTAGGGTATCACTCATTTTTTCTGTTCGTTTTTTTTCTGTTAATTATTTCGTGTTCTAAAAAGGAAGAGAAAATTCCTGAAAACATTTTAAAGCATGAAAACATGGTAAAAGTAATGGTAGATGTTCAACTGGCAGAAGCATTAATTCAGAATCAGAGTTTAAACAGTAACGATTCTACCAAAAAAATTGCAGCAAGTTATTATAAAAAAATATTTGAAAAGAATGCAATTTCCGAACAGCAGTTTCGTGAGAGCTTCTTGTATTATTCACATCATTTGGAATTGCTAAATAAGGTTTATGAGGATGTTATTAATGAGTTAAGTAAAATGCAGGCTCCACAATCCAATAAATAAACTGATTTTTTAGATCTGAATAGCATTCAGAATAGGTGTGGTAAGTGGCTTATTTAAAAACTTTTTTACAAACGGATTTTTATTCGCCCTGTTTAAATCTTTAAAACTATCAGATGAGGAGAGCATAATAATTTTACATTTTTTATGAATCTCAACCGAAAGTTTTGCAAACTCATCCAAAAATTGAAAGCCATCCATACCAGGCATATTAATATCAAGGAAAATTAATTCCGGTAAATGCTCTATGGCCTCATTCTTTAGATAGGCTAATGTTTCAATGGCACTCTCATGGGCAAAAATATCAGCTGCAAATTGAGCATTTGCTAATAATTTTTTATTTATTAAATTATCCATTGAGTTATCATCAATCAATAATACTTTTTGGTAGCGGGTTGTTGAAGCGGATTGTTTAATAGTAACCGAATGTGTATTCATATGATTATTCATTTATCTTTTACTTTTAATAACCTAAAATTGTTTCAATCAATAGTTTCAAAAATTAAAATCAAGCATTGAATAGTAATACGATTGAATGGGCTAAAAGATTCTTACACTTTCTCCTTTTTCTTACAGATTGTGGGAATAAAAAAATCCCGCAATAGCGGGATTAATTGTAACCTTTTGCGAGCCTTTAACTAGCTATTCGCAGTTTACTTTGATGTTCATTTAGCATTGCTTCAATATGATATCCATATATGCCTATATAGCCGGCTTCGGGGTAAGGCACAATGTCGCACCAAATCTGAATTTCTCCATAAATCATTTTGCATTCGCTCGGATGTGCGTCTTTCATTGCATATTTTAACTCTGGGCAGGCTTTCATCAAACCGGTTGGAATTTTGGAACCCTTTTTACAATTCCAATGCCCTAGCAATGGTATTGCAGTGGAATTGCAATCGAGCAACTTGCCATTGTAGTTAAGTTTAAATACCGGAAATGCATCTCGCATATCCATTTGTTCTTTTTTTTCTTTCATGCGTGAATTAATTATTGTTACACACAAATATTAGATTAGATCTAAAATGAAAGAGGTTAAAAGACCGGTTATCTTACAAAAAAACGGACATTCCCCTATTGTAAAGGTCTACTTTTAGCTATTTGTTTTTTCTGTGTACTTTTGTACCCTGTTATAACCTTAAATAATTATGCCATATCCAGAACAATTATGTGCGCCTATGCGCCAGGAACTTACTTCAATCGGTTTTACCGAGTTAACTGATGGACAACAAGTGGATTCAACAATTCCTAACAGTAAAGGAACATTGCTACTTGTAGTCAATTCAGTATGCGGCTGTGCTGCAGGAGCTGCCCGACCTTCCGTTAAAATGGCTTTAAATAAGAGCGATTTCCGTCCCGATCATTTATACACTGTATTTGCTGGTCAGGATGTTGAAGCTACATCACATGCCAGAAGGTTAACGCTTCCATATCCACCATCTTCACCAAGCATTGCACTGTTTAAAGATGGTAAATTGGTGCATTTTATTGAACGTCACCTTATCGAAGGCCATTCAGCTGAAATGATTTGTGATAATTTAATGGCTGCATTTGAAGAATATTGCGAGCCGGTTAATGTGAGCAAGTAAAAAGCTGAACTAAATACTATTAAAAGCCGGAATTCCTAAATGGAGTTTCGGCTTTTACTTTTTACTAATCACTTTAGGAACTAAAAAGTACTCATCGTTTTTATGAGGAGCATTTGATAAAGCTTCGTTTTGATTTATTGAGTGATGAACAAAATCGGGTCTTAGTACATTGGTGTCTTCGTTTATAAAAATCAAAGGCTCTACTCCATCTGTGTTTACTTCATTTAACTGATCAACAAATTTTAAAATATTTGTTAAGTCAACCCGAATTTTATCCTTTTCACTTTGATTCGCAAAGGATAACCGAGATAAACGAGCCAGTTTTTCAATCAGCTCCGCAGATACTTCCATGTTGTTTCAATGTTTTACTAATGATTTGACGAACGTTTTCGCGTAATTGAGATACATCATTATCTCCCATTCCTTTTGTTTCAATAGGAGCGTGTACTATTATGCGTGATAAACCCGGCCGGCATAAAAATCGATGACCTTTTCGGTCAGGAAAAATTTTCCAGTTATCCAAATAGGTAATTGGTACTATTGGAATTTGTTTATCGATGGCTAATTTAAATGCTCCGTTTTTAAAAGGTCCCAGTTCGGGCGAACATTCAGGAATTGTAGCTTCAGGATAAATGGCGATACTAATTCCACGATCAATATCTTCTTTGGCTCTGTTAAATGCTTTGTGCGAAGCGGTAATACTGGTTCGATCTACAGGAATATTCATTCTTTGAAAAAATATTTTAAATAAAGGAATGGTAAGTAATTCTGCTTTCCCCATAAAATGGAAATAGTTGGGAAAAACAACATTTGTTATAACAATGTCGAGGTAAGAGGTATGATTTGGACAAATAACATATGCTCTGTTTCGGTCAATTACACCTTCTCTTTTAACTGTATAAATAATTCCACTTCCAAACAGAATAATGTGAGCCCAAACCTTTTTAAGCCGAAAAGCATATCTGAACCAACTGCGCTTTCTCAACAAAATAAAAAAGAATGGGTAAAGCAGTATAAATGACAAGGCTCCTACCAAAAAAAACCAAATGCACCAGATTCTGCAACATGCAAACGAAATAAATTTCACAGTGCGAAAGTAGCCAATTGGCAGCAATTGATTTTTTAATCTCAGAATGGATTGCAAACCCTTTATGGGATGAGAAAACCTTTTAATTTAGCCCCCTATGGAAACAGTAGTTAGTGGTATTCGTTCTACGGGGAATTTACATCTGGGAAATTATTTTGGTGCCATCAAAAATTTTTTAAAGATGCAGCACCAACATCGATGTTTTTTCTTTATTGCCGATTACCATTCGCTCACCACGCATCCCACACCTGAAAATCTGAAACAGAATGTGAGACAAGTTTTAGTGGAATACCTTGCTTGTGGCTTAGACCCAGATGTAAACACTATTTACGTGCAAAGCGATGTTCCTGAAACGGCTGAACTGTATTTGCTAATGAATATGAATGCTTATGTTGGTGAATTGGAACGTTCCACCACTTTTAAGGAAAAAATTCGCAAGCAGCCCGACAATGTGAATGCAGGATTGCTAACGTATCCAGTTTTAATGGCTGCTGATATTTTGCTTCATCGCGCATCACGAGTGCCGGTAGGTAAAGACCAGGAACAGCATTTGGAAATGACCCGCACTTTTGGAAATCGTTTTAACCGATTGTACAAGACAGACTATTTTCCTGAACCGGTTGCATATAATTTTGGCGAAAACCTTGTAAAAATTCCCGGATTAGATGGAACCGGAAAAATGGGAAAATCAGAAGGAGAAGGAAACGCTGTTTTTTTAGCCGATAGCCCAGAAGTAATTCGTAAAAAGGTAATGCGTGCAGTTACTGATGCAGGCCCCACCGAACCCAATCAGCAGAAACCGGAAGCAGTACAAAATTTATTTACGTTGATGAATGTATTGAGCAAACCGGAAACTATTCAGCATTTTGAAGAGCAATACAATGCTTGCACTATCCGATACGGAGATTTGAAAAAGCAGCTGGCAGAAGATATGATTTCGTTTATTCAGCCATTTAATGATCGGATTAAAGAAATTGGAAACGATGATGCATTCTTAAAAAAGGTGCTTAGCCAAGGTAAGGAGAAGGCACAGGCAAGCGCATCAAAAACGATTCAGGAAGTGCGCGAAATAATTGGCATTAAGTATTACTAGAAAATTAGTACTGATAATGCAAAGAACCGCAAAGGAAATAGTATTCCTCTGCGGTTATTTGCATTAAGACGTTTTGTTGTTTGCGTTTAAAACTTAAATTGGAGTAATACCTTTTATAAACTTAACGTTTATTTTTTCCATCAAAGCTTTACAAAATTCATAGTTGCGTTGAGTAATGGCTTTACGAAAGGTGTTAAGGTTTTGAAGCGAGATAAAATAATAATCGCTTTTGTAAAGTTCACCGTCAATTTGCTTGTTAATCATTCCGTATTTAACAGAACCATTTACCAATTCAAATTTTGCTGTCACATTTAAGTGTTGTTCAATCTCGTTGCTTTGCATACTTTTCGGTTGTTTAACCAAGTTGTACGCATGTTACGATGAATGGGTTACAAAATGTTTCAAATAATTAATATTTCTTACAAAAATTCTCTGCAAAAGCGCATATAATCAGTTGAACCTACCTCGGTAAAACCAGCACCTCGCAAAAGATTAATAAGCTGTCCGCGATGGTAAGTGCTATGATTTAAGCAATGTAAAATGATATCGGATATGGTGTTTTCAAATTGCTTTCCATCCAAAGTCTGATAAGTAATAATAGCTTCAAAGTTCCCATTCAATCCATCAACATAAGCAATCATCTGTTGAGAGCTGTTTAACAATCCTTCACAAGTTTCAGCTAAATTTCCCTTAAAGCTTTTGCTTGGAAAATCAGACAATGAAGTTCCGTGTAAACGACTGTACCAAATAAATTGCGCATCCCAGATGTGTAATAAAGTTTTTCTTACTGTGGGAAAACTGCCGGGCTGTTCGATATCCGCTGCTGTTTCACCTGCTTTTAAAATATAATTGCAAATGGTTTGGTTTGCCCAGCGATTGTATTTTGTGAGTTTAGGTAACATGGATAGATACATCTTTTTACTGTTTTACTATTTTCCCTTTCACACTCTTTCCATCCAAGTCCTTTAACTCTGCAATATAAACTCCTTTTGTTAGTGTGCTTATGTCCAATGTTGCTTTGTTGCTAAAAGTTTGACTTGATAATATTCTGCCTGTAATATCAAAAATAATTAAAGTTGCTTTAGCAAAGTTTGAAGCGGTAATAGTACAAACATCTTTTGTAGGGTTTGGATTAATTATCATTTTATAATTATACTTTATCTCCTCCACTGCCGTAACAGTATCACACACACTCCCCACCAAACTGCCTAAATTATAATTGGGCATGTTGGGCAAACCAGCATATACCTCTGAACAATTGATTAATGGAAAACTAAAAGGAGTAAAATTACATGCTGGACCTAGCAGATCAGGATTATTTATAACAGAAAGGTGTGTTGTCATACTATCGCAGGAATTAAATGCCCAATTAGTAATTGCAATATATATTTTTTCGTCTGGACCGATTAAATGTTGCCCAATCCCAATTTGGCCAAGAGCTGCTCCAGTGTAACCTGCTATTAAAGTCTTGCTTGCTTTAATATTGGTGGCCGATAAATCAAACTGAAATAAACTGTCAGCCGTACTTGTATACAAATAGCTGCTTTCAGGTGAAAAGGAACACCCATAATAGCCTAATGTTAAAGAATCAGGAATACCATTTAAATTAAAATAATTCGAAAATAAGCCGCTGCATCTGTCAAAATCAAAAAGTTGTAATGTTCCATCTACTCCAGCAAACGCAACTTTTTTGCCCTCACTATTTGCAGCCATTTGACCAGCATATGCGCTACCCTTAACAGTGTCGCCAATTGATTGCGTATAGGGTCCATTAATACCATTCGGAGTTACCACATATTTATAAAAAACATTTGTATTCCACTCATGATTAATTATCCACCAATCTCTCCCATTCGCATGTTTAATTCCAATCATTTTTTCTGTTATTGCGGTATCACATATGGGTATATTCTTTTTTGTTAAATCTACATCTCCAAAGTTATTATTTAATGAAACATCAACAACGGAATAATACAGCGAATAGAAACCTAGAGGAGGAAACTGTGGAGGCAATCCAATATTAAAAATATAATATTTTTGAGAATCATCAGGCATAGGAATTATTAAACTTCCCTGCGTAACTGAACCATTGCATTTTAAACCATTCCCATGTGGCATAAAATTATTATTTCTGTCAAATACATCAGAGCAACAAAAGGCTCCGCCATTTGCAGATTGCCCAGTATAAAAAAGCAAATTACCTTGCGAGTCAGAAATTGAAGCTGACATTTCATTTCTTGACAAAATCGAACTGTTTATTGCAGAAGGCACACCGTTTACAAAATGCACACCTGCACTATCACCAAAAATCCATGTGTTTCCCTGGCCTTGTGAGTAAACTTTAAATAAAGAACAACTGATTAAGAGCAGAAGAAATAATTTTTTCATTTAACAATAATTAAAGCAGGCATTGATAGATTAATGCCTGCTTTGTTTTGGATTAATAAACAACAATTTTCTTTTGTAAAATCAAATTACTACCATTTATTATCCGCAATTCATATACTCCGGTTTTTAAATTACTTATATTAATATCTGCAATTGTCCTATTAGCACCAAGAGTATAATTCGCAATATTTTTTCCATCAGGTTGAAAAATTTGTAAAATGGCATCGCCTGTTTCACCTAAATTGTAATCGATATGAATATTATCGTGTGCGGGATTGGGATAAATGTCGGCATAAGCCGAATTAGTTCCTTTATTTGTTGATGCATGATGCATGAACCTGCTAGCTGGCGGAGTATAACTTTCGCAGGCATTATCATAATCTTGCGGCAGGTTACCCAAGGCTATCAGCATAGCGCGTGCCATATAAACTGCCGAACCGCCTTCAAGCGG
>JANNXV010000028.1:0-16936 GCA_031409815.1 Bacteroidota bacterium | reverse complement strand
ATACTAAAGAGGACGCCCAATCCGTGATAGAAAATTTCTTTTCTTCCTCGTTGCAATATAATTTTAATCGACTCGAAACGTTCTCTGAAAGACTATATGCTTCACTAAACCAGGGTGACACTCTGGAACTTACCATTAAAGGCACAGCTAGTCCTTTGGCTGAATCGCAGTATAACGTAATTTTGTCGTACCGAAGAATCAATAGTTTAACTAATTATTGGAAGCATTGGAACAGTGGCGCATTAAGTCCGTTTATGACGAACAAACAACTAAGCATCATTGAACTAGCTGAAGGCGAAAATCTTGCACCGGCTTCTGTTAGCGATCGTGCTGATGACAAGGCAAACTCAGTGTTTAATCCAGAAGCTGCGTTGGAAAGAAAAATTGAAGTAACAAACATCAATATAAAGAAAGGAAAGTAACCAGAATGAAAAAAAACATTTTACTCAGCACGGTAGCAATTTTGCTGAGTTATCATTGGTGCTTTTCGCAAAACCTTGTACCTAACCCTGGTTTCGAAACACTTTCATCACCTGTAACGGGCGAAGGACAAATAATTCTTGCTTCGCCTTGGACCTCAGCTGGTGGAGGAACTCCTGATTTGTTTAGTTCGGCAGCGGGTGGTGCATTAGCCCCGTGTGATAATGTGGGTATACCCTTGAATTTTGGAGGTTATGCGCCTGCATTAGCAGGAAGTAATGGATATGCAGGAATCAGCATTGATTTTATCAATAACTACTATGAATATCTTCAAATTCCTTTATTGATACCGATGCAGCTCGGTGATGTGTATCGGGTAGAAATGGATATTATGCGTTCCGACAGTAGTCAATACGCCTGCAATCGAATAGGGGTTCTACTGAGTAATGGAGCGTTTTCCCAAACAGGTACCGGATTAATGAATTTTCCAGTTCAATTTGAATATACTACCGTTGTAACGGATACCGCCAACTGGACCCATATAATTTTTACTCCAACAGTTTACGCTGCTACAGGTGGTGAAAACTACATAACAATTGGGGTTTTTAGACCCATTAGTAGTCCATTGTTAACATTACAAGATTTAGGAAATCCAAACCCGACCTGTGCAAATCCAAATGGGCGAGTTTATTATTATATCGACAATGTGGAAGTAAAACCATTGAGCGAAACGGTAGCAATTACTACGGAAGATACCGTGATTTGTCCAAATCAAACCACCATACTAACGGCAAATTGCAATGTTCCTTTTTTTTGGAGCGAAGAATCAAATCCTAATGTTTCTATTGGCACCGGTATTGATTTTTTTGCTTCACCCGGTTCAACCACCACTTATTATTTAAACGGACAAACAAAGATTGACAGCATTACTGTTTATGTAGTAAATCCTCCATTCGTAAATCTGGGTGTTGATACCACCTTTTGTGAAGCAGATACAGTTGTGTTAAATGCCTTTGCGCCTGATGCAATATTTTACACCTGGAGTACGGGCGACACCACATCAACCACTTTGGCAACCGATACTGGTACTTATTGGGTAATTGTAGACAATTTAGGTTGTGGAGTTTATGATACAATTATTTTTCATACCTTACTTCCAAACCCAGCCATTGATTTAGGGTTAGATTCAACTTTTTGTTTTTTTGATAATGATACTTTGTATCTGGATGCGGGTAGTAATTCGATAGCTTACAAATGGATTCCTTATGGTGATACCACTCAAATTGTTAAAGTATTAACAGCTGCCTATTACCAGGTAACCGCAACAAGAGCTAACGGTTGTAAACGAAGAGCGGGTTTTGAAGTATTAGAGATTTGTATACCTCAAATATTTATTCCTTCCGCCTTTACGCCTGATGGCGATGGACTAAATGATGTCTTTCTTCCATCGGTTAATAATCTTACTCAGTACTCCTTACAAGTGTATTCAAGATGGGGCCAATTGTTGTTTTCATCTGGCGACCCTTCACAAGGTTGGGATGGCAGATACAATGGTAATGAGATGCCTACAGGGATTTATACCTACCGTTTATACTATGGCGGTTTTGATGAGGAAGGAGAAAAAACCAAGGGTAAGTATATCAAAACCTTTATGTTAATAAGGTAAAAACATTTCTATCTTCGTTCAGCATTTATGAAACCGCTCAATCATCAGCAATCATCCCAAAACAATAGCCTTCTCGAAAAAGATTTGCTAGTGCTTTTGGCTGACGACAATAAAATAAATCAATTTCTTGGCAAACGCATTCTTGCTCAATTAGGTGTTTCTCGAGTAGAAGTGGTAAACGATGGCCTTAAAGCTTTAGAGAAAATAAAATCGCAGCATTTTGATGTTTTGTTAACAGATGTAGAAATGCCCGGAATGTCCGGTTACGAACTATGTGAGGCAATCAGAAAACTACCGGCACCGGAAAATGAAATCATAATAATTGCACTAACTGCTAATGGTGATGCGTCTGATAAAGAAAAAGCGTTAAAGTTGGGAATGAATGATTACTTGATCAAGCCCTATATTCCACAGGAATTATCTGATGTATTGTTAAAGCATGTTGCGATAAGAAAAGGCATTTTTGTAAAAGATTTTTCGAAACCTGTTGCAAAAAATGCAACTCCTATTATGCATATTTATGCATTGTTTAATAATAGCAGCCAAGATGCATTAGGCTTAATGAAAATGTTGCACAAACAAGTGCCCGAAGCTATTAACCAAATGAAGAAGGCAATTCTAAAAAACGATTGGGAGGCTACATTTCAAATATCTCATAAACTAAAATCAACCATTAAACTTCTTGGTGACGACCAGTTAACAAAACTTATTTTCGAAATCAATGAAAATGCTCGCGTACAAAATTCGCTTGATCGCATACCGGATGCATTTGAGCGTTTTGTATTGGGTGTTGACGATATTATGTTGATGATTAATACTGAACTTGAAGCCGTTTAAGTGTTTTTGATCCACTATCCGGATTAATATATTTCATTCAAAAACTAAGCGTGGCACATTTACTTTCAAAAAGTACTTACATAAGAAGTTTGCAATGTGTTAAATCATTGTATTTATATAAAAACTTTTATAACCAGCGCGATCCACTTCCTGAGGAACGAAAAGTTAGATTTGAAAAAGGGCACGATATCGGAAAGTTAGCATGGCAACTATTTCCGGGTGGTGTTGATGCAAGTCCAAATCATATTAGCAGGTTCAATGAAAGTGTTCAATTAACAAAGCAATTAATAATAGCGAAAACAAAAGTTATTTACGAACCTGCCTTTATTTTTGATGATGTGTTGATAGCACTTGATATGTTAGTTTACGATGATGCAGGATGGAAAGCCTATGAAGTAAAAAGTTCAACATCCATAAGCGAAACGTATTTGAATGATGCAGCCTTACAATATTATGTTTTAAATGGAGCCGGAGTTTTATTACGTGATTTCAGTATCATTCATTTAACAAAAAATTATGCAGAAATTACGAGTAGAGATAAGGTTGAAACTATTTTCAGCGTAAAATCTGTAGCGGACCAATGTAAATTACAACACGATACTATTGCTATTCATATTCAAAACATGCGATTTGTTTTAGCTAATAAAAAAATTCCGCAGGTCGAAATGAGCGACCATTGTAACCGGCCTTACACATGTGATTTTATTGGCCTATGTACAAAGCATAATGCAACTATTAATACAGGTTTGTTCGCATAACAAATGTATAAGACAGTAAAAACAATATTGCTGCTTTACCTTTTTTGGTTACTCCTTTTTTTGTGTGGAAGAGTGTTCTTTATTTTACATCAGTATAATTTTGAACTACCTGCAAACGCACTAAAAATTCTTTTTGCAGGCTTAAGATTGGATTGGTCCTCCATTTCTTACTTAGTGCTTTTTCCTGCATTGCTTATTGTTTTTAACCTGTTTGTTGCTTACCGATTAGTCGAAAAAATATTTTATTTCCTACATTATTTACTCGTACCACTTGTTCTTACCTTAACCATTTCAAATATTGTTCTCTACAAGTCATGGAATACTTTGCTCAATGCAAAGGCACTATTGTATGCGTTGCAACCAACTGAAATGATAGCATCTTTAACAACGAAACAGTTGATTTCATTGTTGCTAATATTGTTTATTGCTGCATTGTTATTTGTGAAATTATTTAGGACAATAATTCGATGGGAAGAACTGTCATTCCACAGTTCAACAATTTCGAAAGCAGTTTTTTCATTTGTAGTACTAGCTACAGTTGCAACTGGAATTCGGGGTGGATTGCAAGAATTACCCATCAATGAAAGTGTGGCGATTTTTTCAGACAATCAGATTCAAAACGACATTGCTACCAACAATATTTGGTATCTGGGCAATTCAATTATGAAATCAGGCTTTGAAAGTGCGAATCCTTACAATGAATTGAATACTGATGAGGCCACAAAAATAGTGGAGCAACTTTATGCACGTGATACAGCAGTTAGTAGAATAATTAATACCAACAGCACCCCAAATATTGTTCTATTATTACTCGAAAGTTGGACTGCTGATATTATTGAACCTCTTGATGGGCTAAAAAACATCACTCCGTTCTTTACTTCTTTAGCTGATTCCGGTTTGTTGTTTACTGAAATCTATGCAACAGGAAGAAGAACCGATCAGGCACTGCCATCTTTAATCAGTGGCTTTCCTTCACAACCCGACCGGTCAATTATGCGCTACACTGATAAAATTCGTAAGTTACCATCTATCACAAATGAGTTGTCGGCCAAAGGATATTCAAGCTCTTTTTATTATGGTGGAAATCTTGCATTTAATAATATGCATACATTTCTGCTGACTGCCGGATTTGATAAAATTACCGGTATCGAAGCATTTGCAAATAATCAAGTTAATAGCAAGTGGGGAGCACATGATGAATATGTTCTAATGAAACAGGCTACTGATTTAAGCAGTCAAAAGAAACCATTTTTTTCAATGCTGCTCACATTAACCTCACACGAGCCATTCGAAATTCCTACAGCACCAAAGTTTGTTGGTAAGAATGATTCAGCGCTTTTTATTAATGCGGTCAACTATAGTGATCAAAGTCTCAGAAAATATTTTGCATTCGCTAAAACACAACCTTGGTACACAAACACATTATTTGTTTTGATTGCCGACCACGGTCATTTACTTCCATTAAACAGAGAGTACTATGATCCCAGATCACGAAAAATACCTTTGCTTTTTTATGGTAATTTGCTGAAGCAAGAGTTCAAAGGAAGAAAAGATACTACCATTGGAAATCAAAATGACATTACAACTACTTTGTTAAATCAATTGGGAATTTATTCCAAACAATTTGTGTGGAGCAATGATTTGTTAAATCCCTCGGCAAATCATTTTGCCTATATTAATGCTGATAAATATTTCTGTTGGAAATGGAACAATGGATATTATAGATACAATAGCGAAAGTAGAAAAGTAGAAGAGGATGCATTTTTAACAAATCAGGATAAAAATGAAATACAAAAAGGGGTAGCGTATCGACAAAAATTGCTTGATACATTTATTGCTTATTGATTTTTTATAATCTTGCATGGATGGAAATAAATTTCAAACAAAGGTTAAACAACATTTCTTGTTTTGTATTTGATATTGATGGAGTGCTTACTAATGGTTCGCTGGTTATAACCGAGGAAGGCAATATGTTAAGAACCATGCATATTCGAGATGGATTTGCTTTGAAGGCTGCTGCAGAAAATGGTTATCATATATTTATTATTAGTGGAAGTTCATCTGAAGGGGTTCGAATTAGGCTAAATAGGCTTGGCATTTCAGAAGTACATATGAAAGTGGAGGACAAGTCAAAACAGCTTGATGAACTTTTGTCGAAATACAAAATCACTCATTCACAAGTTTTGTACATGGGTGATGATGTTCCTGATTTACAGGTTTTGAAAACTGTTGGAATTGCTACATGTCCGGCTGATGCAATGCCTGAGATAAAGAAGGAATGTATTTATATTTCTGAAAAGCCCGGTGGACATGGATGCGTTAGAGATGTAATAGAACAAGTGATGCGTTTGCAAGGGAAATGGAATTAGCATTTGCAGTTTTGCTGATGATATGTAAATAGTAAGCTCTAACTAATAGAATAATCTAATTATCTTATTTGCTCTATGACAATCCTAAAACTTATTAGGTTACCAAATCTTATTATAATTGCAATCGCTCAATTATTGTTGAGGTATACAGTGGTTGTTCCATTGTTAAATGTTTCCGGAAAAATTATTTTGCTCACTCACTTCGATTTTATATTAATTGTTGTATCAACTTTATTTTTAGCCATAGGTGGTTATGTTATAAACGATATTGAGGATAGAAAGACCGACAACATTAACAAACCTCAAAAAGTTATTGTCGGCTCATTAATATCAGTAAACATGGCTTATCGACTTTATTATGCTTTTACCATAATCGGTTTGATAATTGGATGCTATCTGCAGTTCTTCAATCAAATAAATTACATTGGCTACATTCAAATTGTAACTGCAGGTTTATTGTATTTTTATTCCACTACCTACAAAGGAATTATGGTACTTGGCAATTTAATAATATCATTGCTTACTTCAATGTCGCTTGCAATCGTAATCGTAACCGAGCCTCTTGCTATAACTGACGCTACAACTATAATAATTGGTACAGGTTATTTTGTTTTTGCGTTTCTACTCAGTTTTACCCGAGAAATAATTAAGGATATGGAAGATATGGAGGGCGATATAATTGGGAACTACAAAACTTTACCTGTTGTTGTTGGCTCCAATTGGAGCAAGGCATTAGCAATCATTAGTGTTTTACTTACCTTGTTATTGCTTGTTTATATCCAATTTGTCAGTCGGCAATGGAATTCATTGATTCCTTTTTTATATGTCGTAATTTCAATACAAATTCCACTAGTTTTGCTTATCTATAAAATAGGCAAGGCAACAATAAAGAGGGACTTTAGCAGGGCATCATTACTTGCAAAGGGAATTATGTTTTGCGGTATTTTATCAATGCTTATATTCTACTTAACATTTAAATAGTAATTAATGTTTATTGATTAAAAAAGATGAACGCACTGCAAAAAAAACTAGAAAGTGTTAAATTAATACTTGGTTCGCACTCACCGCGCAGACAACAATTGCTAAAAGAATTAGGCGTTGAGTTTGTTGTAATGCCATCCGATGCTGACGAATCATTTCCGGATGCTTTTAGAAGAGAAGAAGTCGCCATGTTTGTAGCTCGAAAAAAAGCTACGGCATTAAAAGCGCAAGTTGCCGATGGAAACACGATAGTAATTACAGCAGACTCAATTGTGTGTTTAGATGATTTAATAATTAACAAGCCTGTTGATTTAAAAGATGCCGAAAGGATTTTAAAATTACTTGGCGGCTCTAAGCATCAAGTTTACACGGGTGTTTGTGTAATGTCTAGTAAAAAATCTACCACCTTCTTTTGTAAAACCGATGTGTCTTTTAAAACACTAAGTGATGATGAGATTTCGTACTACGTTGAGAAATACAGTCCAATTGATAAAGCAGGCGCATATGGAATTCAGGAATGGATTGGTATGATTGGCATTGAGTATATTTTCGGGTCTTACACCAATGTGATGGGATTGCCTGTTAAAGAACTTTATGAAAACCTGTTGAAATTTTAATTTCATTGGAAAGTACTCAGAAAGGAATTCGTAAGGCGTACCTTCAAATGCATTTTTGCATTTTGTTATGGGGCTTTACTGCAATATTAGGTAAGTTGATTACTCTTGATGAAGGCTTGCTGGTTTGGTACCGCATGTTTTTTAGTGGATTAAGCACGCTGATATTTTTGTTAGCAGTAAAAAAATTCAAGCTATTACCACTTAAGGAAATACTTTACATCTGTGGAGTTGGTTTTGTTGTTACTATGCATTGGATTACTTTTTATGGAGCCATAAAAGCATCCAATGTCAGCATTGCCATTAGTTGTTTTTCGTCTATTGCACTGTTTACTGCCGTCATTGATTCAGCAATGCATCGAAAATTTCCACGAAAGGAAGAAGTTATTTTGAGTATTTCAGTGATGCTCGGAGTGTATATCATTTTTACTTTTCAGCAGTTTTATTTTAAGGGTATTGCGTTGTCGTTATGCAGTGCTTTTTTAGGTGCACTGTTCAGTATTCTAAACAAGAAACTGCTTGACAAACACGAAGGAGAGATTATTACCTTTTACGAGTTGAGCACTGGATTTATTGTGCTTACATTCTTACTTCCTTTCTATTTAAAATTTAATGATTATCCTTTTCAATGGCCTGATAAAAGCAACATGATTTATCTATTAATATTAAGCGTAGCCTGCACAACGCTTCCTTTTACGTTGTCGCTTTATGCATTAAAAAAACTGGATGCATTCACCATGAGTTTATCAGTTAACCTTGAACCGCTTTATAGTATTATTTTAGCAATTATTCTTTTTCATGAAGACAAGATGCTGAACACCGGTTTTTATGTTGGAAGCATAATCATCATTTTATCTGTGGTGATTCATGGCGTTTACAGGTATAGAAAAGCAAAAAGAAGTTTAGCAGAGAATTTACTTGGTACCTGATACTACAGTTGCTCTGCTAAATAAACGATATCGGATGCCCTCTTGATCAAACCACAATTGATATTGCACCCTTAGCCAAACAATAAGTACTGGCAATGCTTTTAGAGTATACGGACGAACAAAATGTTCACGTACATATTTAGGGAACAAATCGGTAGACGATAAGCTGGTGAGTAATAAAACGAAAATAAGTAATCCAATATCGAGCGAAGAAGCTTTCTCAAAACTTAAGAACCAGATAGCCACTCCTGCAAGGGGAATAATATAAGTGGGTGATTCAGCCATTTGATTAAACAATACTACAAACATCAAAATAGAGGCAACATATAATTGTTGAAAATAATTTTCTTTCCATTTATTGAATTGCACTAGCGGAGTTATCACAAGTAAAAATCCAGTAATCTGAATAACAGAAAAAGATCCCTCCCATCCAATCCAGGTGTGTAAAATTCCCATCACCGACATTTGTGAACCGGTTGCAGAAACACCAACAATGCTCATCCAACTTTTATAATTCAATAGAAGAGAATCATAATTAAGAACAAGAAGTGGCGATAAAAAAAGAAGTATTAAAAACAAACCACTTACAAAACCAAACTTAAATTTTTCTTTAAAAAATATAGCGAATGCCATTGCTGCAATACCATAAATTTTTATGTAAAATGCTAAAGAAACACAGAGTGCAGCCCAAAATATATTTTTGTTTTTCAGGTTTGTATAGGTGAGAATTATTAGACCACTTAACAAACAATTGCTTTGTAGATTTTGTAAGGATGTGATGGCTTCCAGTAAAACAATTAGTATTGCAAATATGCATAGTTGATCATTCTTGAATAATTGTTTTATAGCCACTACAAAAACGGTTGCGTTAAGTAAATTCCAGCAAATGATTCCAACTGAATCAGGCAGTATCGAGAATGGAGCGAACAGCAATGCAAACGTGGGACTGTATTTATAAATATCGAAGTAAAATTCAGGGTATTCAATATAAAGGTCTTTGCCATAAATGAGGTTGAATATGGGCTTACTAAACATTAAATAATTATTGATGTTGTGCAGCAAAACCTGCTGCAGTCCAAGCAATCCTGACAAAACAATAAAAGCAATGGCTACTTGCATAAACGAAAAACGATGAATAAAAGATAGTATCTTATTCATCGTTTGCATGATAATTTGGTTTGATTTATCAATTCAATAATCTGAATTTTATTTAACGCGTTCAACATACTCACTAGTGCGAGTATCCACTTTAATCTTTTCCCCTTCATTTACAAATAGTGGCACGTTTACAATGGCACCGGTTTCAAGTGTAGCAGGCTTTAGTGTGTTAGTAGCAGTATCTCCTTTGGCTCCAGGCTCGCAATAGGTAATTAATAGTTCTACAAATACAGGTGGCTCGGCTACTAAAGGAGTATCGCCTTCAAACGAAACCTTTACTTCCATCCCTTCCTTTAAAAATTTGTTTGAATCTCCAAACATTTCAGCTGGCACATTAATTTGCTCATAACTTTCATTGTCCATCAATACCAACATATCACCATCCTTATAAAGAAACTGAAGCATTTTGTATTCTACACGTGCAATATCAACTGCTTCGCCTGTGCGAAAACGATTTTCGGCAACTTTACCATTTTTAAGGTTACGCATTTTACCTTGATAAAAAGCACGAAGATTACCTGGTGTGCGATGTTGCCATTCTATCACAACGCATAATTCTCCATTGTACCTAATTACTGTACCTACGTGTACATCAGCAGTTGTTGCCATATTTCTTAAAGTTTATTTTTTTATTTATTTTAGGTAGTTTTAATAAAGAAGGCAGCATATTGCTACGCTGCCTTCCAAGGTTGTAAACATCATTAACAATTAACCTTCAACAACCTCAAAATTGATCTTCGCTTTTAAGTCGCGGTGCAGGTTAACCTCTGCTGTATAAGTTCCGGTTTTCTTAATATGCTCTTCTGGCATCGAGATTTGTCTTTTCTCAATTTTGTAACCCATTTTATTTAACATGTCAACCAGGTTTTGTGAAGTTACAGAACCGAACAAGCGTCCGTTTTCACCCACTTTTGCTGGCACATTAAGTGTAACATTACCCAATGAAGCAGCTAATTGCTCTGCATCCATTCTTAGTTTATTCAACTTATGGCCACGTTGTTTAACCACTTCTGTGTGAACCTTTTTGTTGGTTTCGTTAGCAATAATGGCCATTCCCTTTGGAATAAGGAAGTTTAAACCATAACCATTGCGAACTTTCACAACATCATCTGTAAAACCCAGGTTCTTAACGTCCTGTTTTAATATAATTTCCATTGTAGTATGCTCCTGATTTTAAAGATTATTTTAACATATCGCCAACATAAGGCATCAAAGCAATGTGACGTGCACGTTTAACTGCCTGGCCTACTTTACGCTGAAACTTCAGCGATGTACCTGTTAATCTGCGAGGAAATAATTTGCCTTGCTCATTAACAAATTTTAATAAAAAAACCGGATCCTTATAATCAATATAACGGATTCCCATTTTTTTAAATCTGCAATATTTCTTTTTTTGCGCCTCAGCCGCTGGAGGGGCTAAAAATCTTATTTCGTTGTTTGCCATTTTTTGTTCTCCTTTAAATTAAGATGCAATAGCATCTTCTTTTTGTTTTATAGCAGCATTCTTACGCCTTTTTTCGTTGTAAGTAATTGCATGGCTATCAAGTGAAATTGTTAGAAATCGCATAATACGCTCGTCACGTTTATACTCTACTTCTAGTTTCTCGATAAGTGTGCCTTCTGCTTTGAATTCGAACAAATAATAGAACCCTGTGTTTTTTTTCTGGATCGGGTAAGCCAGTTTGCGTAATCCCCAATTGTTTTCAAAAACAATTTCGGCACCATGTTGGGTGAGGATTTTTCTGAATTTAGCAACCGCTTCATCCACTTGCTCCTGCAATAATACCGGAGTAAGCACAATTACGGTTTCATACTGTTTTATCATGCGATAATTTTAGTTTTTTAACCCCTTCTTTAAAAGGGACGGCAAATGTAGAAAAATAAATTATATGATTCAAAGGAGATTTTAATATTGTTTAACAACTATGGGTGCATATCTATTAATTAGTATTTGTATTTGAATATCAATTGAATAGTGTGATTTTTTTGGTTAAAGTGATAAAGAAATAAGTTTCAAAACTAGTTGAATTCTAACTAAAATCTTTAAGAATGAGCCGATTTTCGACTTTATTTTACCCTTTACTAATTCTTTTTGAACAAATTAAAGGTTCACGTTTGAGCAATTAATTCGTATTTTATCAGTATTTCAGTTTAGAAGCAATTCTATGTTTTTGCAGTTGCCATTATATTAGATTGAAATATTAGATTCAAGAAATATTGAAACTCTTGCAGATTTAGCATGGCAAAATGGTATTAAAAAGTTCGAATTTGGAAGGCACTTCATATGCCATTAATTTTTACAAAAAACAGTTTAATACCAATTACAAATAAAAAACAGTTTGCCAGATATAAATTGATGGTTAATGATGACCATAAGCTTTTCAGAGATGGTTTGGTTACTACATTGCGTTTAATATAGTCAGTTGCCTATGTTACACAGGTTGCTAATGGTGAAGAAGTAATTAAACTTTTTTTATTAAAGAATACAGATAAAGAAGAAATTGCACAGGCAATGGTTGCTGTGATGTCAGGTAAGCAATTTTATAGTAAGGATATTTCCGGATCATTTTTGGCAGTTGCTTTAGATCCTGAAAAATCCAATAATGGCGCAGGTACAACCACACCTCTTTTTCCTTAAGAAGTTGAGGTGTTAGAGTTAATTTATCAGTAGCTATCAACCCGCGAAATTGCTCAAAGACTAAAGATTTCTCCTTGAACTGTTGAAACTCATCGCCAATCTTTATTAGAAAAAACCAAAGCACAAAACATTGCCGGCTTAATAAAGCTTGCAATCAAGCACGGTTATGCTAAGGATGTATAACAGATTGTTTATTTTTTCACCCGCTATCCAGTCAAAATCTACTTTCATTTAGAATTAGAATTGGAAACAAAGTGAGATTAAAAAGATAATTTAGCTTAAGTACTTGTTATTTAATAAATCTTAAAATGGTTGATAGTGAGTTTTCAGAAGAACTATTATTGGAATGTACCATATTTTGAAACAGTAAGAAAAAAAGAAATTTCTGGAAATGAGAAAAAGAATAGTTGGAAAACGAAACGAATGAATGCCAAAATTTCAATTATGAGAATAAAAAAAGGCGAACCTGAAAAATGTATGTTCGCCCTAACCAACCTAACCTGGCACAAAGATACATTTTGTGCCCGGCAGCAATCCATCATACCAAGTACTATTTTTTTGTAATTGAATTAACTACAAGATAGGTATATTGCATAAACACTGGAACAATAAAACAGGATAAGTTTATTCTTAGTATTTAAGCTAAATGAACCGAAAAAATTACTCGTATCTAAGCGCATCTATTGGATCTAACCTAGCCGCTTTGGCTGCCGGGTAAATTCCGGAAAGTAATCCGACAATAAAGCACAATGTGAATCCAAGTACTATCCATGCCCACGGAATAATAAAAGCACCACCCATGGCAATGGAAAGCAGATTGCCTATAAATATGCCAAGTATAATTCCAAGCACACCTCCCATCTGACAGATAACAATAGCTTCGGTTAAAAACTGTCTTCGAATAGTATGTTGGTTAGCGCCTAATGCTTTTCTGATACCTATTTCACGAGTACGTTCGGTAACAGAAACAAGCATAATATTCATGAGCCCGATGGCTGCGCCCAAAAGTGTAATAAAGCCAATAATGGTTGCAGCAATAGTTACGGTACCCAATTGTTCAATAACGAGATTTGCTAGTGCATCACTCTGCATAATTTCGAAAGAGTCCTCGGTTCCAACGGGGTCGCGCCTGATGCTACGCATTACACCAGTTGCTTCACCGATTGCTGATTGCAATGTTTCTGTTTTATCTACTTTAATGGTAATGGTATAGGATGTTTCACCGGTAGCATAATACTGCTTAACATTTGACAATGGAAGGATGCAGATTTTATCACCACCAAAACCAACGCTCGAACCTTTCTCCTTCAAGGTACCAATTACTTTGTATTTAGCACTCCCTACACTTATTACTTTGTCAATGGCCGATTCCTCTTTAAACAAGGTTTTAACTAAATCTTTGCCCAATAAGCAAACATGGTTACCCATTTCCATATCCTGCTCCGAAAAATTACGCCCTTCATTTAAAAAATAGCCACTTACTGAAAGGTATGTATTGTCGGCACCCACCACCCAAATATTAGGATTCGATTTTATAGAACGAAACTTTAGTACGCCAATAGGAGTTGCAGTAGCCGCCACTGAAACCAGAGCCGGAAATTTTAAATTTTCCTTTAATTCAAGCGCCTCATTATAACTAATGTTTTTATATCGATGACTCTTTTTACTTGAGCTACCTACATGAATATTCATTCCTGAATTCCTTATGGTAAAGGAATTTGCACCCATGCTTGAAAAACTACTGCTGATAGAGCCTTTGATAGCATCAATGGCTGTTAAAATTCCTACCAACGCCATTATGCCAAAAGCAATAATAAGCACCGTAAGGGTGGTTCTTAATGCCTGACTTCTTACAGCCTGCAAGGCCATCAGTATGCTTTCGCGGAAATTCATTGTGGCAAATGTAGTGGTTCCAACATTTGTGAATGACAGATGAACTAGAACCGATAAAAAAGCAACATTATTTGCAAACAGCCGTTAATATGCTTAAACTTGCATTCTTAAATTTAAAACAAATAAAAAATATTAATATGAAAAAAATCCTCGCAATTGCATTTGTATGTGGTATGTTCAGTTTAACCACAATGGCTCAGTCAGCTGAAAAGTCAACTATTTCTACCGCTGCATCTTCAGAAGCTAAGTCTGACAAAAAATCTTCAAAATCGTGCTGCTCAATGAATTCTGAAGCTTCTAAAGAGTGTAAAGAAAAAGGCAAAAGTTCTGCTCAATGTCATGATAAAAAAGCAGCTGGTAAATCTTCATGCTGTATGTCTGAAAAAACAGAAGCAAAATCAGAAGATAAAAACGCAAAATAATCCAGAGAGAAATCAAGTCTCTTTTAGCTAAAAAAGCCATTCCAATAATTTGGAATGGCTTTTTTTATTTTCAATAAGTTGATTTTTTATAATATGGATATTAATTCATGTAAACTATTGATGGTGTAGGTTGGTTTAAAAGCAACAGCCACGCTTTTGGGATTTAGATGCACCTGATCAATACCAGCCGCATGAGCTCCCGTAATATCTGCTTCAAAACTATCTCCTATCATTAAGCAATGCTTACTGGTTAATTTTTCAGCCTGCATAGCATGCCGAAAAATGGCTGGATCAGGTTTGTTATATCCAACCTCCTCCGAAATAATCATCCGTTCAAAAAAAGTATGCATACCGGACTCACGCAACTTAATTACTTGAGATTCTCTGAAACCATTAGTGATGATAGAAAGCGAATATTTGCCTTTCAGGTAATTCAAAACCTCTATTGCACCCGGTAATATGTGTTTCTTATAGGGAGTTCGGGTTAGAAAAAGTGTTGCCATTTGTTCCGCCAACTCGGTATCATGAATTTCGAAATCTTCAAGTGTATGTACAAATCGGCTCGTGCGTAATGCTTCCGGTCCAATTTTATTTTCGGCCCAAAGCCCCCAAAGCCTTTCGTTATGTGAACGATAACAAACCAAAAAATCTTCTACTGAATCAATCCCTTTCTCAATGAGATTCAGCTCAACATAAATTTCGTTCAAACTTTCTGCGGAATTCTTGTCAGTATCCCATAAGGTATGATCTAAATCAAAAAAAACATGTTGGTATTTTTTCATTGTGTATTCTGAATATGATTTTGCAGATCATTCAAACTTTCTGCATGAAAAAATTCAAACATTGAAGTCATAAATATTGACCAGAACAAAACAGAAAAAAACATATAAATTATAACTTTCTTTCTGTCTTGTACCAGGCTCGAAGCTATTACTGTTCCAATTGGTATTGATAATATTACCGGTGTTATAAATGCAATACCTATAAGTCCGTATTTCTGCCAAATGCGAACAATGCGTCTGTTTCCTTTTGTGAATAGTTTTTTTGGCTGATCCTTTTTAACATATTCATATTTAATTTCAATTGCTCCATCAATATCTGCTATTGGTTCTGAGAACATTTTTCTTCGTTCAAAAGGTTTTTTAATTGTGGCAACTAACCAATGCCAACTCCTAAAAATAGGTTTACTGAAATAAGAAAATACAATAACGCCTAGCATGCCTCCAATAAAACAATAGCTTACTGTTTCAAAAAAACTGAAATCATACTTTCTATCGTAAAAAGCAAATGGAGGACCTGCAACAAACTTTACGCTGCTCAACAGAATTATTAAAATAATTTTCCAAAATTCGCTCACTTAATGCTATGCTGATTGTTTAATGGGTACACTTGCTATTTCTCAATCAAATGATTGAAGCTATTATGATTAATTAAACTAATAACCCTAATAGCCTCACTACCTTTATACGATTAATCCTTACTGCCGTATGCTAAATCGCCAGCATCACCCAACCCGGGAACAATATAAGACTGTGCAGTTAATTCATCATCAACCACACCTACCCATAAGGTAACATCTCCTGGCATATGGCTCTTTACGTACTCAACTCCTTGCACACTTGCAATAGCTGCTACTATATGTGTATGTGAAGGCCGCCCTTTCTGCAACATAGCCTTATAAGTCATCACCATTGATGAACCGGAAGCGAGCATTGGGTCCGCAAGAATCAATACTCTGCCTTCCAAGGGAGGACTACTTAAATATTCCAGATGAATATCGAAGGAACCATCTTTATGATGTCTGCGATAGGCAGATACAAAAGCATTATCAGCATGGTCAAAATAATTTAACACGCCTTGATGCAGTGGAAGACCTGCTCTCAATATAGTTCCAACAACTGGTTGATCTATCAACAAATCAACATTTGCAATTCCTAAAGGCGTTACCACTTCGCGCGTAGCATACTGCATTGTTTTGCTAATTTCAATAGCTGCCATCTCTCCTATTCGCTCTAAATTTCTACGAAAGCGCATGCGGTCCTGCTGTATTTCCTGATCTCGTAATTCGGCAATAAAGTGATTGATGATGGAATGTTTTTCGCTTAAAATGTGTACCATTATTTGTTTTTTTAGAAATACATGCCTCCGTTTAAATGAATAGTTTGCCCAGTAATGTAAGACGATTCACTATTGCACAAATATAAGATGCATTGAACCAGATCGCTTGAATTTCCAAGCTTTTCATTTGGAA
>JANNXV010000027.1:0-7278 GCA_031409815.1 Bacteroidota bacterium | reverse complement strand
GCTTCCACACCTCCCAGTTTTTGTATGTCTTCAGTGTCTTCCTGCTGTGCAAGTTCCAGTACATCATCTACAGTGATTATTCCTAATAACAATCCTGCTGCATTGGTAACAGGCAAAGCCACCCGTTTATCTTTCTTAAATGCATTAACGGCTACTTCTTCATCATCGGTTACATGCAGCGAAGTAAATTTACCATCCAGCAATTCATTTATATGCACCCCATCTTCAGCCAATAGTATTTCTCCTAAACGTATGTCATCAATCAAATAACCTTTCTCATCCACAATATAAATCATGTCGAGTGTTTCGCTGTTTTCACCGTTGGCACGGATGTATTTCAATACCTGACCTACTGTTAAATCTGATTGTACTGCAATATAATCTGGCGTCATCAATCGCCCGATACTATCCTCCGGATAGCCCAGCAATGAAAGTGCTACTCTGCGCTCGTCCTTGGTTAAAAGTTTTAATAATTTATTTAAGCGTTCCTCATCCAACTGCTCCAGTAATGCAGTACGATTGTCGGGCGACATATCGTTCAAAATCAGCTGCACTTGTCGATTACGTAGTGCATCCAACAGCGGAACCTGAATACTGAAGTCAAGTTCTTCAAAAGTGCTGAAGGCCTGCTCGCGATCAATTACTTCAAAAACCCAAACCTGTTCTTCGGTAGTTAAATCATTGCACAGCTCAACGAGTTCTTCGGGCAGCCACCCTTCGAGTTTTACTTCGAGCGCTTCTTTATCCCCGCTTTCAATTAACTGAATAATTTCCGGCTTTACTGTTTCTAATTCCATCTTAGCTTCCCTTTTTAAAATAATTTACACTTAAGATTATAAAATGAGCAACTTTGGTGGAGGAGAAAAACACAGAAAAACAACCCTGCAAAATGCATTGTGTATGTTAAGCTCCTCGTAGAGTTTTTGTTCGGTATGACGTATCCGTCCTCACCCCTACCCTCTCCCAAAGAGAGGGAGGTTTTTAGCGGGAAGCTGCGTTATGCGAAGCCTTATTCCGACCACGCCTGTTAAACCCATTGGCGTCTCTCGACATTTCCGGGCAGCAGCTTTTATTCATAGAGTAACCTCACCTAACAAGCTTCTCATTGCTGAAATATTCAGCAGCGCGAAAATAGGCAATTAGAGAGCATCACGAATTAATTTAATCTGAATTCTATTACCGACACGCGCAGCATGCGCGCGCCAGACGGGGATTTTGTTTATGCAGGAATTTATTCTCGGTAATAAAGTGAATGTGTTTGTTTGTCTTCGAAACCAATGATGCCTGAATTTTTTTCGTAATACATTTTCCAAATAATTTTTCCGGGATACAAAGTTGTATCGTATTCAGTTACGATAACATTATTGTAATTTTTACCTCCTAATGTAAGATTGTGAACTAATGAATCTGCCGAACCGTATTGAATTATAATAGAAGGAGACACTGTAATCTTATTATTCAATCCTAAAATATTGTACTCTGCAATTATCTCACTTGAATCATGCCTGGCATCTGCGATAGAGAGAGAAATTCCAAATCTATTATTGCCATTTCTGAAACTGTCACTCGTTGAGTTGAAATTTGCGGCAGCATCGCAAACTATGTTCTTGTAATAGTCATGGTGAACTTCTGTTTTTGGTTGAACGAACTTTTCGTTTACCGTAAAAACGATTTGACTGCCTGCTGAATCGCGATAAGTCAGCTTGTCATTTATAGAATAATTAATAGGAGATAAGAACTCATCAGGGAATCCCGGACAAGTTACGTTCCTATCGCATCCTGCAAAAAAAAATAATCCTAAAATCAAAACGGAATAATATTTGTACTTTTCCATACATTAAAGATAATTAAATAATTTATTTAATAGTATAGTAAGTTAATTTTTGCCTTTCTGCCGCTGTTGGTGTTCCTTCCTCCAACAGCATTCATTGTTTGATGCAGTTGAAGGAACACATGCATCGGCTGAATAGTAGAGTTAAATATATTTTTATACTCATGCATGTGTATTTCTTCAATGTCTTAGTATTTCTTCTGATACAGGAGATGCATCCTGCGTTAAAAATTTTCTTTTTTCGATGGAAGTGCATTCTGCGTTAAAAAACTTCTTTTTTTAGTTGATGAAAGACTTTTTTCAATTGAAAAATTTCTATTTTCGATACAGGAAGTGCATTCTGCGTTAAAAAAATTCTTTTTTTAGTTGATGAAAGACTTTTTTCAGTTGAAAAAATTTCTATTTTCAATACAGGAAGGTATCCTGCGTTACAAAAATGGCTGTTTAAACGCCAAAACAGCAAAACCTTACAACTTGTTTTAGCGCTAGTTAAGCTACTTAACTCATTTTAAGAGAACCAGTGCTTTTTGAACCATAAAGAAACAACAGGTTTTAAAACTTCTTACATTTCGTTTATAGACCAACCCGTGGTATTTCACTGAAATCGAAACAGAGAAAAAAGTCGGATTAATAGCATGTGTTATAAATAAAAAATCCGGCATCAGTTGTTACTCATGCCGGCTAAATTAAATTTCGGATGTTTTATGAATGTGCCTTGGCTGGTGCATGCGTGTTTGCCTTGCCGTAAGCCGGGCATTTTTCGCGTGGCTTGCAAGAGAAAACACAACAAACGATAAGAGAAGCGAGTACTATTGATGATAATTTTTTCATTATTTCTTTGAATTCAGAGCACAAAGTAATTGAATTTTGATGCTTGCTCAGTGCAGATGTTAATAATTTACAAACGCCTAATTGTTTGTTTTTGTTGTTTTGAAACGATTAATCCTTCAGAATGTTACGTGCAATCACCAGTTTCTGTATCTCTGAGGTGCCTTCTCCAATGGTGCAAAGCTTGGAGTCGCGGTAAAATTTCTCTACAGGAAAATCTTTGGTGTAACCATATCCCCCAAAAATCTGGACGGCTTCAGTGGAACATCTCACAGCCACTTCAGATGCATAATATTTTGCAAATGCGCTTTGCTTGGTAACCGATTCTCCCCTGTTTTTGAGATCAGCTGCCTGAAATGTGAGGAGTTCGGCTGCTTCTATTTCTGTTGCCATATCGGCCAACTTAAAAGAAATTCCCTGAAAATTTGAAATGGGTTGATCGAACTGATAACGCTCTTTTGAATATTTAACTGAGGCTTCAAAAGCTCCTTTGGCAATCCCTAAAGAAAGTGCAGCTATTGAAATGCGTCCACCGTCCAACACTTTCATCGACTGAATAAATCCTTCTCCTACCTTACCTAATACCTGGCTTTTATTTACCCTGCAATTTTCAAATAGCAACTCGGTAGTTTCGCTGGCACGCATGCCCAATTTATTTTCTTTACGTCCATGCGTAAAACCCGGTGTTCCCTTTTCTATCACAAATGCAGTGGTTCCCCGGGAATCTCCTTTCTCACCGGTTCTTACAATTACCACAGCAACTTGTGATGATTTGCCATGTGTAATCCAGCACTTTGCTCCGTTGATGATGTAATCATCACCATCCGCTTTTGCAACACACATCATATTCCCTGCGTCAGAACCGGTATTAGGCTCGGTTAAACCCCAGGCACCAATCCACTCGGCAGTAGCCAGTTTAGGCAAATATTTTTTCTTTTGTTCATCGTTGCCAAAAGCCATAATGTGACCCGTGCAAAGCGAGTTATGCGCTGCCATGCTTAATCCAATGGAACCACAAACTTTCGACAGTTCGGTGATGGCAGTTACATATTCAAAATAGCCCAATCCGGCTCCATTGTATTCATGTGGCACCAACACGCCCATCAAACCAAGCTTTCCCAACTCCTTAAACACTTCAACGGGAAATTCCTGACTCTCGTCCCACTCCATCATTTTAGGCTTGATGTGCTTTTCTGCAAAATCACGCACGGTTTGCGCAATCATTAATTGATTTTCACTGAGGCTGAATTCCATATTTTATTTGTTGTGTTATTGAGTTGTCAGGTTGTTGAGTTGTTAAGTAATTGCATAACAACTCAACAACATAACAACTGCACTCCTTAATGAACTGTTAAATAAGGTGCAAGTTTAGCATATAAATCGCCACTGACCAAAGGGAGTTTCTTAATCTCCTCAATATTTTTATAATCACCATGCGTGGAATGGTAATTGGCAATCATTTTTGCCAGCGAAAAATTGATGTATGGATGACGCAATTGTGCCGGGTCGTTGGTGTTTATATTTATCGGACGAATGGTATTAACACCCACTTCAATATAGTTGGCAATAGCATTGTAAATAGTATCGTTGATGCTCCATACTTCAAGCAATTGTTCTTTGTGCGTAAACCCATGAAGATTGTTTCGGTACTCTATAATTTTTTTTGCCCTTCCAAGTCCAATCATTGGTAATGCATCCAGTTCGGTTTCGTTAGCAATATTTATATCCACCATTAATTTGCTAAGTGCTTCTGCTCTTTCTTTTGCAAACGAGTTAGTATCATAAACTTTTCTGGATGAGGTGTCGGCTGCTGCAATTTCGATATAAGGTGCTAACCGTTGAAATAAATCAGGAGGCATCGAATATATTTTGCTCAAATCTTCTTTCTTACGAAAATGCCCACCCTTACTTTCATAATTTTTAATCCGTTCGATCAACCAATCGGGCACACCCAAACTTTTCCACTTTTCTTCTGGCAAATTGTTGGGGTTAAATGCAAACAGCTGTTTCGGAACTTCTGAAGCTGTGTTCGAAATAAAAATAGTGCTGTCTGCTATTGGTTTTCCCAATTCCTCCCTTGGGGTTAGTGAGGCTTCAAATTGAGCAACTTCATTTTTTAAACTTGCTATATCAAGTTTGTTCTGCGGTGGTGTAATAAAATGTGTGTAATAAAGAAAACCCATCAAAATAATTAATATTCCCACCAAGATGGTAACTCCATTTCGTTCACTTTTTGTGAAGGTGAAGTACTCGCTGATGTTGCTTTTAATTTGGTTTAAAAGTCCCTTTTTATTTTTCACGTATTGGTCAGTAAAAACGGTAACCAAAAATAGTTAAATAAACCAGTAATTACTAAAAAGCATACCCTAAACTCAGCTCCATAAAATCGGCTTGTCCAAAATTGGTTTTCACATACCAACCAACAAATAAATTCTGCCGTGGGTGCACAACTGCATCTTTCAAATAATACTGAAAACCAAGCCTTGCTGTGACCCAGGTTTTCAGCCAGGCTTTTGTATCTCCATTAGGATAAAAATCTTTATACCTATCGTGATAAAACGGATTATACAAATAAAGACCTCCTTGTGTTACAAGACTTACATGACCAAACAAAAATTCGTTGCCAAGCATTAATAAGCCTGCCATTGATTTTTGTTTTTGTTTTGTTAAATAATAATCCTGGCTGGTGATGAAATCATACACTCCTATATTATAATAACCTTCAAGTCCTAATTGCCATCTTGCAACTGGCGAATAATTTTTATGAATAAAAAAACTGGCCAAATAGATGGGATATTTAGGTCCGTTAACAGGACCGGTTGATGAACCTTGCTCATTAAAACCTAAAGCCAGTCGACTTGCAAAATGAATTTTCTTATTGAGTACCGGATCCTGTTCCACATCTTGTATCAGGCTTGCAGGAACAGGTTTGTATTTAATACCGATTCCAACCACTGGCAAATTTGCACCCAGGTTTGGCAATTGATAATGGCCGTTGCTTGCATGTAAAATTCCAACATTGGCTAGCACTGAAACAAAAGGACTGATGTGATACTCCAACGACAGTCGAGCTGAAGCTAAAGGTGTAATGGAAGAACCAATTACAATATTTTCGGGATTGGTTTTTTCATCATATGGCTGGTTAAAATAGGCTGCTCCAAACATGGCCTGTTCGCTAATACTAAAACGATTGCTGAGTGATTGAGAGAAACGAAATCCGGCTGTTAAACCAGCTATGTTACCTAAGGCGGTATCGTTACCCATATTGCCATACCAGCCCTGCACAGTAAAATCGGGATGATGATAATACCGATGCCATAATTTTTTGCCGTTCAGTTTCTGATACCACGACAAGTTCATTAAAACACTTCGATCGCGATCAGGAAATTCGGGATAATTCTGAACTACTTTGCCGGTATAGATGCCGGCTTCAAAAGAATGATTTTGAAGTTTAGATTGCGCGTCACAAAAAAAATTAGTGCTAAAGCATGATAAAAAAAATAAAATAGAAAAATTTCTAAGCATTAAACAACCGGAAAACTTTTAATAATACTTACAAAACTTGCTGCCTTTAATGATGCTCCGCCAATCAAGCCGCCATCCACATCTGGCAATGCAAATAATTCGCTGGCATTTTTTTCGTTGCAACTGCCTCCGTATAATATCGAAGTGTTATCAGCTAAAGCTTGTCCATATTTGATAGCAACAAGTCCGCGGATATACTTATGCATTTCCTGAGCTTGTTCAGGAGATGCGGTTACTCCGGTACCAATTGCCCAAACGGGTTCGTAAGCAATTACAGTTTTACTAAAATCAACTTCGCTAAGATGAAATAAGCCATTTGCCAATTGACTTTTTATCACTTCAAAATGATTTTTACTTTCTCTTTGTTGCAAAGTTTCTCCACAACAAAAAACGGGTTGTAGATTATTTAACAATGCTTGCTTCACTTTTTCTGCCAGCATTTCATCTGTTTCATGAAAATAACTTCTGCGCTCCGAATGGCCAATCAACACAGCTGACGCTCCAATCGATTTTAACATGGCGGCTGAAACCTCACCGGTAAAAGCACCCGAGTTTTTATCCGAACAATTTTGTGCAGCAACTGAAATTCGTTTTTCATCCTTTACCGCTTCAATCACATTTGACAGATGAACAAAAGGCGGTGCAAGTAATATGGCTCCACCACTATTATTTTCATCCTTTAAAAGGTGAACCATTTCGGTGGCAAGCTGAATAGCCTCCTCTTTCAACAAATTCATCTTCCAGTTTCCGGCAACAATTTTTTTTCTCATAGCAGCGCGAAGATAACTCTGAAAATGTTTTGTGTGGATGGGTCAGCCTGAGCGAAGTCGAAGGCTGGTTTCACTTCGACTTCGCTCATTGTGCTTCCAAATTGTGATGTAAACCCATTAATTTTGCCCCCTATGCCGCGTTATTTTCTCGAACTTTCTTTTAAAGGAACCAAATTTAGCGGCTGGCAAATTCAGGACAATGCAAATTCGGTTCAAGCGGAGATCAATAAAGCCTTGACCATATTGTGCAAGCAGCCTACTGAATGCACCGGTTGCGGTCGCACGGATACGGGCGTCCATGCGCTTCAATTCTTTGCCCATTTT
>JANNXV010000026.1:0-43303 GCA_031409815.1 Bacteroidota bacterium | reverse complement strand
TTTACAAGCAATTAATGCTACAACCATAAAAGAGAAAAGCAGAATTTTTTTCATTTGCAGTATTTGGGGGTGTTTAAACGCTGCAAAGTAGGTATATATACTTGATTAAAAGGGTGTTTTAACGGTATGTGGAGAACCCCGTATAACTTTATACAAGCTTAACAAAAATTTAATTAGCAAGCTATAAGTATGAATCTTCCATAAATCAAAAATCCCCTCCAAATAGTTGGAAGGGATTTTTAATAAATTTCGCCAATGCGATTAACTGAATTAGTAACGGTACATTTCTGATTTGAAAGGACCATTTTTCGTAACACCAATGTATTTTGCTTGTTCTTCGGTAAGTTCATCTAACTGAACCCCAATTTTTGCAAGATGTAAACGAGCTACTTTCTCATCTAATTCTTTTGGCAAAGTATACACTTTGTTTTCGTATTTAGCACTGTTAGCCCAAAGTTCTAACTGAGCCAATGTTTGGTTGGTAAATGAGTTACTCATTACAAAACTTGGATGACCCATAGCACAACCTAAGTTTACCAAACGGCCTTCAGCCAAAATGATAATGTCTTTTCCTTCAACGGTGTATTTATCAACTTGTGGTTTAATTTCAATTTTTGATTTACCGTGGTTTTTATCTAACCAAGCCATGTCAATTTCATTATCAAAGTGACCGATATTGCAAACAATAGCATTGTTTTTCATCGACTTGAAATGACGGTCTTGAATAATGTTGTAGTTACCGGTAGCAGTCACAATAATGTCTGCTTCTTTCACTGCATCGTCCATCTTTTTAACCTCGTATCCTTCCATGGCAGCTTGTAGCGCGCAGATAGGATCTATCTCAGTAACGATAACACGCACTTTAGCATCTTTTAATGATTCAGCCGAACCTTTACCTACATCGCCAAAACCAGCAACTACTGCCACTTTGCCGGCCAACATTAAGTCAGTAGCTCTGCGGATAGCATCAACTAATGACTCACGACAACCGTATTTATTATCGAATTTACTTTTGGTAACCGAATCGTTAACATTGATAGCAGGAATGTGTAACGTGCCGTTTTTCATACGATCGTATAAACGAAGCACACCGGTGGTAGTTTCTTCCGACAAACCTCTAATCCCTTTAATCAGTTCAGTATATTTATCAAAAACCATATTGGTTAAATCGCCACCATCATCTAAAATCATATTTAATGGCTGACGGCTTTCTCCAAAGAACAAAGTTTGCTCTATGCACCAGTCAAATTCTTCAGCATTCATACCTTTCCAGGCATATACTTGAATACCTGCGGCAGCAATTGCAGCAGCAGCATGATCCTGAGTACTGAAAATATTACAGCTGCTCCAGGTAACCACAGCGCCAAGCTCTACCAATGTTTCAATCAAAACCGCAGTTTGAATAGTCATGTGTAAACAGCCGGCAATACGAGCTCCTTTCAATGGTTTTTTTGCACCATACTCGGCACGCAAACTCATTAAACCAGGCATTTCAGCTTCAGCAAGTGTAATTTCTTTACGTCCCCAGGCAGCGAGGCTCATATCTTTAACTTTGTAATTAACGAATTTGTCCGTTTTTGTATTTATCATCGTTTTCTAAATTTTTGGCAAAAGTAAATAATAGCATTATAGTGTGCAATCTTTATTTGTGATGCAGCATGAACATATGCTGAATGATTACTTTCTATAGTTTTAATAACACTCTTAAAGTCGAAAAGTTTTAACTTTTAAAATTGTTTTGCATTTCTGCTGATATTTGAGCCGCAGAGAACCGTAACATCCAAGTATAATATGTTACAATTAGCTGAAAAACAGGGTAAATGAATATTTACGATCAAATAATCGCTAAAAAGCAACAGCGCAAAAAGCAATTGGCCATACTGGTGGATCCGGACAAGACTTTTGGAAAAGACTTGGAGCGGTTGACCATAGCGGCACAAAGGCACAAAGTCGATTATTTTTTTGTGGGAGGCAGTTTGATTACAGATGGAGATTTAAGTGCCTGTGTTCGTTTGATAAAGAACAATTGTACTATTCCGGTAGTATTATTTCCGGGAGGGGTAGATCAAATTGACCCAAATGCAGATGCTTTACTTTTTCTTTCACTCATTAGTGGTCGCAACCCTGAACTGCTGATTGGCCATCATGTAACTGCAGCACCTTTGCTGATGGATCGAAAATTAGAAGTAATACCCACCGGTTATATTTTAATTGAAAGCGGTGCGGTTACTACTGTGCAATATGTGAGCAACACGTTGCCCATACCCGCTAACAAAACCGAAATTGCCGCAGCTACTGCCCTCGCAGGCGAGTTGTTGGGTTTGAAATTGATTTATGCGGAAGCAGGAAGCGGAGCCAAAAATCCGGTGAGTATAGAGATGATCAAAGCAATTAGGGAACACCTGACTATTCCATTAATTGTTGGGGGAGGAATTAGAACGCCTGAAAAAGTTGCTGCTAATTTTAAAGCCGGTGCCGATTTGATTGTGATTGGCAACAGCCTGGAAAAAAATCCTGAGTTGCTGGGGGCAATGGCTGAGGTTGCACATCAGTATTAATAAGTTTATTTATAAAGCTGCCTTATAAACATTCAAACATCTTTCCCTCGCCATTTTATGATCAACAAGGGGTTTGGGATAACTGAAATCTTCAAACTCGGGCACCCATTTGCGGATGTATTTAAAATCTGAATCGAATTTTTTGGTTTGTTCTGATGGACTGAAAATGCGGAAGTAAGGCGCGGCATCGCAACCGGAACCTGCAGCCCATTGCCAGCCACCGTTGTTGGATGATAATTCAAAATCTAAAAGTTTGGATGCAAAGTAGGCTTCGCCCCAGCGCCAGTCGATCAATAAATGTTTGGTGAGAAAACTTGCCACAATCATTCGCACTCGGTTGTGCATGTATCCTGTCGCATTTAACTCACGCATGCCTGCATCCACAATCGGGTAACCGGTTTGCCCGTTGCACCAGTGTTCAAATTCTTCAGAATTATTCCTCCACTGGATTTTGTCGTATTGTTTTTTAAAAGCACCATTTACTACGTGCGGAAAATGCCAGAGTATGGTCATGTAAAATTCGCGCCAGCACAATTCATTTAAAAACACTGCACTTAATTGTTGTGCCTGTGTGGCAAGCTTGCGAATGCTAATGGTGCCAAATCGAAGATGTAGTCCAATGTGTGAGGTGCCTGGTACTCCGGGAAAGTTTCTAAGTTCACCATAATTGTGGATGATGTTTTCAGGAATATCAGAAGCAGGAAAATCTACTTGTAGTTTTTCAAATCCCATGGCTGCTAACGATGGAATGGCAAATGGTTTTAGTGGTAAAAAATTGTTAAAATACTTTTCTGTAGCATAAGATTTTAGAAAGGAAGCATCCAACTTCTGTAACCATTTTTTTGAATAAGGTGTGTAAACTGTGTAAGGCAGACCATCCTCTTTTGTTATTTCCGATTTTTCAAAAATCACCTGATCCTTGTAGGTGTTAAACTCAATACCGTGTTGATTCAATAAGTGTTCAATCTCCACATCTCGTGCAATTGCATAAGGTTCATAATCGTGATTAGTATAAACAGCTTTAATATGAAACTCGTTTAATAATTTTTTCCATGCATCAAGAGGTTGGTCGTAATAACAAAGCATCGAAGAACCCAATTTGATCAATTGCTTTTGTATTTTTTCTATTTGCTCATAAATAAAAACCACACGCTTGTCCTTTTTATTTTCTAACCGATCAAGAATGCTTTTATCAAAAATGAAAACAGCTAAAACAGGTGCACCGCTTTTTAGCGCATGAAATAAAGCAGCTTGATCATCCAAACGCAAATCGCGCCTCAGCCAGCAAATAGTAATTTCTTTTTTACTCATTATTTAATAGTTGCGACAAAGCATTTTTTAATTCAGGATAGTGAAAATGAAAACCACTTGCAATTATTTTTTTTGACGAAACCTTGGCTCCCTCTAAAACAATGGATGCCTGCTCTCCTAAAATGAGTTTTAAAACAAATGAAGGAACCAAAATGTTGATAGCGGCACTGTGTTTTACTTGTTTCAACTTTAACATAAAATCTTTTTGCGTTACCACTTCCGGTGCAACAGCATTAAAAGTTCCTGATAGCGTTTCGTTTTTTATGGCATGAATTATTACTCGGCACATATCATCAATATGTATCCATGAAAACGGTTGATTGCCTCCACCCAAAAATGGGTTAACAAAAAAATTTAATGGTAATAGTAATTCTTTTAAAGCTCCGCCTTTTGGAGATAATACATTGCCAATTCTAAAAATTGTTGTTCTAACTTTGTAATGGCTGTTTGCTTTTTCCCATTCATCTACAGTGTCTGCTAAAAAACCATTTCCTTTTTTGTGTTCTTCAATAGCCACCTCATTAGTGTTGCCATAATAGCCAATAGCCGATGCACAAATAATTGCTTGAACACGATTCGGGATTTCAGCGACTGATTTTTGTAACAATGCTGCACTTTGTAATCGGCTTTGTATAATTTGCGACTTGCGCTTTGCGGTCCAACGTTTGCCTGCAACAGATTCACCGGCAAGGTTAACAATGTAATCAGCTTCTTTAATGGCATTTGAATCAATACTATTTGTTGAAGGATTCCATTGATAAAAACCAACAGTAGATTTTTTTGATGGATGACGACCCAAATGACTCACCCGAAAATTTTCTGCGAGTAGTATTTCAGTTAAACGTGTACCAATCATCCCTGAACCACCTGCAATAACAACATGAAATATTTTGCTCTCACTCATCAATCTCAAAAATGTTTTAAAATAAGTATAAATCCTTAAATCCTAAATCCTAAATCCTAAAATCCCCAAATCATTATTCTTCCAAATAATCATTTCTTTCAATGCCAAAATCGCCCGGATCAAAACTAAGAATGGGGGCAGCTGTGGCGCGTTTGCCAAATCGATAACGGATTCCAAGTTTTACATAAACCGATGGCTGAGTTGTGGTTTTATAATCATCAAACGAAAGATGAGTTTTGCCTGCGAAACCAATTTCCGGAATCAAGATTAAATTACTGTATGATTTATAAATTAAACTGGTGCCCAATTGAAAATTGGTTTGTCCAAATAATACATCTGTAATTTTTACTGAATCGTTTAATTGCTGTTCTGTATAATACGAACCACCATTAGGTTTAATAAACAACGAAAGCGAAAGCTGCTTGCTGAATTGATGTGTGTAATAAATATTAAATGGCAAGGTAACATTTACCACATCTTCTCTGGTGAAATGATAACCAAAACCAAGCACCGGGAGAAAGCGCGCACGACCATAAACATAAGAATAGGAAAAACCCAACGTGTAGTTAAACTGATCGTGACTGTGATGACGCCACAATGCGTTGCCACTGTATCGTATTCTTGTCGGCTTAATGCTTTCAATATCTTCCATCAGCAAAGGCTGAACCGAAACAAAGTATAAATTTCTTAACCCTACCGCTAACATGGCTGTGGCGCCTGCATTCGCGCAAAGCAATTGTTTGTTCTTGTAAAATAAATCTCCGTTAGTTTGTTTTACAGAAGCCTGAGCATTAAACAACACTGCAAACAATGGTTTGTTGCCACCTGCCGACATCCAATCCTTTCCAACAAACAACGGAAACTTGATGCCAATTGATCCATCATCAAAACCATACTTGACTGTTGAGTCGCCAACCTGTGTTGCAACGTGATGCATTACACTTGCATTAATGGAAGGCGACAACAGCGGTTGAGGTCCGGGATATGATTGTGCTGCTGAACTCATTGATTTGAAAAGTAAATAACAAATCAACAGACCAATTGTTTTGATTGACACCAACCTTGAAGAAATATGAAGCATAGAATTTGAAACGGTGAAAATAGTATTAGTGGGGAAACAGTCTTTTACTTTCGTTACTTGCCGTGCAAAAAAAATGGTTGGCAACCTGCCAACCATTTTTTTAAAAATTTAATTTGTTATTCTCTCAGCAATTTTCCGTTCACGCTTCTTCCTTCTTTATCCTTGATCGCAATTAAATACAATCCTGTATTTAATGTTGATACATCAAAGATTGATTGCTTATTAAATTTTTCTTTCAATAAAACACGACCAGCAATATCATACAAAACTAAAGTTGCGTTAGTAAAAGATAGTGCTGTAATAGTGCAGGAATTGTTGGAAGGATTAGGGAAAATATGAATGGGGGCAAGTGTGCCTGACATTTCATTTAAGCCAACCACACTAACAATTGTATGAGCTGTGTTAGTTGAAACGGGTTGATTGAAGTCAAAATAAATATGTGCAGTATTATTTATGGTTGCACCGAGTAGAAGCGTATTAATTGGTTTTATTTTATAGCATATGTAACCATGACTTGCGGGTTCGTTGACATTACTATCCGGTAAAAGAATATTGTTGAATTGCCATTTTAAAATATTGCCGTTTGTGATGGTGAGATTGTATGGATGACTCGCATCCTCCATCTCCAGGCTGTTCCAGTTTAGGTTAGCGCTTAAAGTATCGCGTACAGTAACAGTAAAAGCGGTATCGCTTCCGGTGTTTTGGAAACGGATAAGGTAATGAAGATAATCACCGTTGGCAATCTGGTTGGGAGTAATATTGTCTCCACCAAGCATTGTTTTATCATTAGGATCATAAGTACCAACTACAGTTTGATGGATTAACATTGAATTGTTTTCTCCATTCGTATCAGTAGCTAACGGATCAATAAAAGCGGAGAGTGTTAATATATTTCCAAAATTTACTGTTGGTGGAGGAGCGATATTAAAAGTGATATCAATATGGCGATTTTCAGCAGGCGCTAAATTGGTATAAGTAAACACCAATGTGTCGCCACTAACATTCGTTACCGGATCAGTTGATGAAATATAACTTTGACGATTATCATGTGCAAAACTGATAGAACCGCTCATAGTTGTTGTTCCAATGTTATTATAAACAATTCTATAGGTCGAGTTAAACCCTGGTCTTGCAACAGAAATAGGAAATAGCGAAAGCTTTAAGTCCTGCACGCCCGGAATGGGGAATAGCGCAAAATTTGCAGTGTCAATATTGAAATAGGTTGTGAAATTAGATACATGTTGTGATGGTGTATAACTGTAATACAATAGATTTTGTAAGGTAGTAGTGGTGGGCCCTAAGCCGAAATAATTATAAAAATATCCATTGTTAGGTTGTGATACTTGAGTATAACTACCTGTTGTTACTACAGTTAAATTATCATTTCCAATTTCATTGGTATCCCTGATTCCGTTTTGATTCAAATCAATAAAGCAACTTCCATATACAGTATTGGTTCCGGGTATTGCAGTAATTCTGGCATAAACTAAATCACTTGGGCTTAACAAATTATTGTTGGCTTGTGTAAGATTAGCGGAAAGTGAATGACCAGGAGCAGGGTCTCGCTGATAGAGAACATGTACATTATTATCAACTAAAGTAGCAACACTCGGCCAAACTGCTTCCATAAAATCTCCATCGGGAGATGGGTTCAAACAATAAGGTTTAGTCCATGTTAATCCTTGATCCGGTGAAGCAATTAAAAATATATGTCGCAGGGCTTGCTGCCATGCAGTTGTATCAGCTAGCTCATCAATGGCAGAGTAAGCAATATAAATATTGTTGTTACTATCAATTCCAATTGATGGCTGACCTATTAAACCAATATTGTATAAACCATAACCCACATCATTTATAGTATCAAATGGAATTGGAATATTAATCATTCCGTTTCCATCAAAATCTTCTGCAGCAGCAATTATAATAGGAGACGACATTCCTTCGTGCCAGTAATAGAGTCCGGTATTGTCGGTTGGGAAATAATTCTCAGCGGTTGCACCAGCATCTTCAGCAACAAACATGTGGCTAAATGAAACATGACAAATATTGTTAGTGTCAATTGTTACTGTAACATCACCTGCATTGGTTGCTATCATTTCACCGATTCCATCACCCGTTGTATCGGTATTCATGTTAGCGGGATTATAATTCGAACCCAAGGGAAAAGGAAGAATTACAGTTCTAGTCCAGGTTAATCCGTTATCAAATGATTTTATTAGTACCACATCGGTCGTGAATCCACCAGTCACTAAAGCAACTACATTATTACGCGCATCAATATGATATTCCTCAGCACCCACACCGAACATAAATGTAGGACCTGTGCCCGGAATTTGTATGTGATCGTCAACCCAGGTAGCTCCACCGTTAGTTGAGCGACTATATAGCAAGGGTGAATTCTGACCGATACCTGATGCGGGTCCTGTTTTTTGAATCACATGTAAAGTGTTACCGTTTATTCCTCCTGCTGCCATTCGTCCCCATTTATCTGTTGGAGCAGAATTCATTGATCCTAAAGTGTCTTTGTTCCAAATACCTGTTCCCTTATTTGGGCGTTGTGAAAGTTGTAAACCAATGGAATCTTTATGCGCCACTATAAATTCACCGGCTTGAGTTACATCAATATTCGTAAAACCGGTTCGTATGGTAGTTGTTGTAGTTGTAGGTGGAGCTAACCAAGATGCTCCATCAAAATAATTATAACCTGTTCCACGGTCAACACCATTTGATCCGCCAATTGGTGTAAAGGTCCATACTGCTGAAATAGTTCCATCACCATTATTTGAAATACATTTTGCAGAGCCTCTGTTACTTTGAAGATCATATACTGTATTGCCAATAGTAGCTTCGGTAAAAGTAGATACCGTGTGCATTCCGGTTTGAACAGGCTTTGCATTTAATTGCGAACCAGAAGGAGATAGCGCATTATCATTGATGACAGCCTCATTTTGTGCTTTTGCCGGTTTCATCCAAACAGACGCTGGCTTACCTTTTAACCCTGCTTTTGTTCTTGAGTTTTGTGAGTAAGCTAGTAAGTGAATGCTTAGCGCTACTGTCAGGAGTAATAGTTTTTTCATGATAGTTGGTATAAATGAAATTAAGATTCAAATGTAACAGGATTATGATTTGATAATATATTTTAAGTGTAATCAAAGTGTCATAACAACAAAGACGTAGAATTTGGAAAAGGGTTGCATAGCTTCATCACAAAGTTTTTTGATGTTGATATTTACCAGCATAAAGAAACAATAGAAGGTATATTGTTTTCAATTATATACTTGCATCGTTTTAACTATTTTCGTCCTCTCAAATAATTTAAATAAACAAACTAAAAAATAAAAATTATGGCTTTCACACTTCCTGCATTACCTTATGCATTTAACGCACTCGAACCACATATTGACGCTAAAACCATGGAGATTCATCATGGCAAACATCACCAGGCTTATGTAACTAATCTGAATAATGCAATTGCCGGAACCGATGCCGAGAAATTAAGCATCGAAGAACTCTGCAAAAACATTTCAAAATACGCTGCTCCTGTTCGCAATAATGGTGGCGGACATTATAACCACTCTTTGTTTTGGACATTGATGAAGCAAAATGGAGGAGGTAATCCTTCCGGTGCTTTGGCCGAAGCCATCAATTCCACTTTCGGATCGTTGGATGAAATGAAAACGAAATTCAACACTGCCGGCACCACCCGTTTTGGTTCGGGTTGGGCATGGTTAATTAAAAACAGTGCTGGCAAATTAGAAATTGGTTCAACCCCTAATCAGGATAATCCATTGATGGATGTTTCGGATTTAAAAGGAGCTCCACTTTTAGCATTGGATGTGTGGGAGCATGCTTATTATCTCAACTATCAAAACCGCAGACCGGATTATTGCACTGCCTGGTGGAATGTGGTTAACTGGGATGAAGTAGCGAAACGTTTCGCGATGTAGTGACTATTTTGTGATGCTGACGCAGGAAGCATCTCTCTTCACACTTGTAGAGAGATGCTTCCTGCGTCAGCATCACAAAGTTTTTAAAATCTCCTGTTTACAATAATCTGCTCTGTTTTCGTTTTATCATTTAAGGTTAATTTATTTTTGAAGCGGTGAGAAGGTGGAAGAAATGGTTGCTCGTATTTTTTGCATCGTTGGTTGCAATGGTGTTTGTTGCATCTGCATTAGCCTATTTTTATGAGGATGAAATCAAATCAGTGGTGGTTACCAATATCAATAAAAATTTAAACACTCCGGTTTCTGTTAAGCAAATAAATTTTTCCTTTATCCGAAAGTTTCCTTTTGCCACCCTTGAGTTTGTTGATGTTAAAGCACAAGGTCGTTTGTATTCTGAAACGAAAAAAGATTTTGTGGTAGCAGATAAAATTTTTCTGATGTTTAATTTGATGGACATTTTTGATAAGAACATTGCCCTTAAGAAAATTGAACTAAAAAATGCAACCATCAATATTTACATCAATAAAAATGGAAGCAATAATTATGAAGTATGGAAATCGGATACAACGAATACTACATCCACATTTAACCTCGATTTGCAGGATGTAATTTTTAATAAAGTAAAAATTAATTATATCAGTATTCCAAAACAACAGGATTATGCCGCTTACATTTCGCAGGGAAATTTAAACGGTCGGTTTGCCAGCGAATCGTTTGAGCTCAAAAGCAAAGCCGATTTGTTATTCTATCATTTTAAAGTGGATGGTGTAAATTTACTGAGCAATAAAACCGCTAAGGTTGCTTTTGGTTTGCAGGTGAACAATAAACAACAAGCATACACTTTTAGAGATGCAACATTTACTATTGCTGATTTAATTTTAAAAACCGAAGGCACCATTACTACCTTGAACCAATCGAAGGTGGATTTAAAAATTCACGCTGATAAAGCTAATCTGAAAGCACTTGCATCTTTAATTCCCAAACAATATTTGAAGGATGTGGATCAATATAATTATACGGGTTCTGTAAATTTTGATGCATCAATAAACGGATTAGTAAGCAGTAGCCGCAGCCCATTGATCGACATAAAATTTGGCGCAACCAATGCAACACTTTCTCCACGCAATAGCGACTATAAAATAACGGCACTGCATTTTAAAGGGCACTATATCAATCGTAAATCAACCAAACAACCGGTAAGTTATATTTCATTAACAGAGCTGCGCGGAAATTTGGAAGGTCAGGCTTTTAAAGGCAGTTTGCAGGTAGAAGACTTTGCACATCCGTTTGTAAATTTTACAGCCCAGAGTAAAGTGCGTTTAGCATCACTCAGTCATTTTTATAAGCCCGACACCATAGCTCAAATGGATGGCGATTTTTTAGTTAACGCATCCTTTAGCGGACGTGCCGATGATAAGAAAAGCTATATTTCGTCAGGAACCATTGAAATGCAAAATGTTAATTTCCGGTTGAAACGTAAGGATGTTAACTTCAACAATTTCAATGGCCATTTTGCGCTTGACGGCAATCAATTAACAGTAAAAGATTTTCGCGGTCAGGCTGACGGCAGCGATTTTCAACTCAATGGAAGATTCAATAATATTTTTTCCTATTTGATGCTGTATAATCAAATATTATCGTGTGATGCTGACCTTGCATCTCGCAATATCGATTTGAATGAATTGCTGGAAGATAAATCGGTAAGCACACAAGGTGATACTGCCTATAAAATTGATTTTTCTGATCAACTCAATTTGAAGTTGCGATTAAATATTGGTATTATTTCATTCCGCAAATTCCAGGCATGGCAAATGCGTGGCGCAATTGTGCTGGCTGACAAAGTGCTAAGTACCGACAACATAGCATTTAAGGCGGTTGAAGGCAGCATTGTGTTGCAAGGCAGCATCAATACCTCCAGACGCGATAGTATGTTGATAAGCTACAATGCCGATGTAAAAAAATTAAATATCAGTCAGCTCTTTTATGAAATGGGAAATTTTGGGCAAACAATTTTAACCGACCAAAATCTGAAAGGATCGGTAACAGCCAATCTTCAATTCGCATCAGTTTGGTCCAAAAATCTGCATTGTAATTTAGATAAAGTGTATGCTAAAGCAGATGTAACCATTGAAAATGGTGAGTTGAATAATTTTGCACCCATGCTTGCATTGGCTCGCTACCTGAAAGGGGCCGATCTGAAAAACATAAAGTTTTCGACATTGCATAATACCATTGAAATACGGAGGCAGCAAATTATCATTCCATCCATGCAAATTAAATGCAGTGCATTTGATTTAACGGCAAGCGGCACTCATAGCTTTGAGAATGAAGTAGATTATCACCTTGCGTTTTTGCTTTCGCAGATAACTGGTAAGAAGGTTAAGGAGCAAAACACAGAATTCGGAACCATTGAAGATGATGGATTGGGCAGAAGTAAATTATTTATCAGCATGAAAGGCTCTGTGGCGAATCCAAAAATTGCATTCGACCGAAAAGCTACAGAAGATAAAATTGAAGCAGATATTAAATTGGAGAAGAAAAACCTGAAAAACATTCTGAATAACGAATTTGGATGGTTTAAAAAGGATTCTTCAATAACCACGCAGCCAACCAAGAAAAAGGTGAAAGAAGAACTTCAATTGGATACAGAAGAATGACTTTCATTGGTATTTAACTTAATATTGTGTTAATAATCGTTTTATAGGAGTGAATATTTATACGCGTAAGCAACGTTGGAAACTGGTTTTATTAGTGATTGCTGTGCTTATTGGTATCAGTTCGTTGTGGTATACCAATAAACTGGCCAGAGAGTTAGCATCAGAAGAAAGAAAGAAAGCGGAGCTGTGGGCCGAGGCCATTAAACATATTTCTGATGTGGAAACCGATGCTGGCGACCTTAGTTTCGCATTATCGGTGCTTTCCAATAACACCACCATCCCAATGATTTTGGCGGATGATAATAATCAGGTAAATTCATTCCGTAATTTAGATTCTGCCAAAGCAGTTAATGATGCGGGGTATTTGCAAGAGCAAATTGCAATCATGAAAGAAGAGCATGAGCCCATCGTAATTCATTATGGAACGGATGATCAGAAAAATTTTATTTATTACAAGGATTCCTACCTGCTCACTCAATTACGACTCTATCCGTTTTTTCAACTGGCGGTAATCGGATTGTTTTTACTGGTTTCTTATTTTGCATTCAGCACTTCACGTAGGGCTGAGCAAAATCAGGTATGGGTGGGGATGGCCAAGGAAACCGCTCATCAACTGGGAACACCACTCTCATCATTAATGGCATGGGTTGATTATTTAAAAGCAAGACCAAATCCCGATGAACATCTGCACGAAATTGAAAAAGATATCACACGTTTAAATACCATCACCGAACGTTTTTCAAAAATTGGTTCTGCCCCTGCATTAAAAAAAGAAAATTTAACCACCGTACTGCAGAATTCTATCAATTATATAAGTACACGCACTTCATCGCAAGTTGCTTTCGACTTACAGAATTTGCAGAGTTATGATGTGGAGGTTCCTATCAATGTTCCGTTGTTCGAATGGGTATTAGAAAATGTTTTTAAAAATGCTATTGATGCCATCAGCGGAAAAGGTTCCATCTCAATTAAAGTTACCGATCAGCAGCAGTTTGCTTATATCGATATTATCGACTCCGGAAAAGGTGTTCCCAAATCAAAATATAAAACGGTATTCAAGCCGGGTTATACCAGCAAAAGTCGTGGTTGGGGTTTGGGCCTTTCACTTTCCAAACGAATTGTGGAAGAGTATCACAACGGGCAAATTTTTGTAAAAAGTTCTGAGCTGAATAAAGGAACAACATTCAGAATTGTGTTGAGGAAATAATGTCTGGCATTTATATTCACATTCCTTTTTGCAGACAGGCTTGCCACTATTGTGATTTTCATTTTTCTACTTCATTAAAGAATAAAGATGCAATGCTCCATGCGATTTTGCAGGAAATTGAATTGAGAAAGGAATATTTGAACCAGAATACCTCAATTAACACCATCTACTTTGGTGGCGGAACTCCGTCTTTGCTTTCGGCAGATGAGATAAATCTAATAATAGATCACATTGCAAAACATTTTCAAATTGATGCTGATACAGAAATTACGTTGGAAACAAATCCGGATAATCTGGATAGATATTTTTTACAATCACTAAAGCAAACAGCCGTTAACCGTTTAAGTATTGGCATACAATCGTTTTATGAGGAAGATTTGAAATTGATGAACCGTGCGCATACTGCTGAAATGGCTTTGCGTTGTGTGCCCGATGCAGCTGATGTTGGATTTTCTCAAATAACTATTGATTTGATTTATGCACTCCCTAATCTAAGTCATGAGAGATGGGTTCATAATTTAGCAATCGCCTTTGCTTTGCCCATCAATCACCTGTCGTGTTATTGCTTAACCATTGAATCAAAAACTGCACTTGCTGATATGGTAAAAAAGAAAAAAGTAAAAATACTGGATGAAGCACATGCTGCCGAGCAATTTAAGTTACTGGTTGAGTTAAGCGAGAAAGCCGGATTTGAGCAGTATGAGATTTCCAATTTTTGTCGAGATAAAAAATATTCAAAGCATAATAGCAATTACTGGAGAGGCGAATCGTATTTGGGAATTGGCCCTTCGGCACATTCATATAATGGTGTTTCCCGACAATGGAATGTTTCCAATAACTCAGCTTTTATTCAAAAAATCAATGAAAATTTAGTGCCTTCAACCATAGAAATATTAACTCCAGACCAGCAGTACAATGAATATATTTTAACTTCGTTACGCACTTGCTGGGGTGTGGAGGTAAGCAAGCTAAATAAATTGGGAGATAGATACACGAATTATTTTCATGATCATATTTCACAAAAATTAAAAGAAGAAACGGTGCAGGAACGCGATAGCGTTTACACGCTAACACAACAAGGGAAATTATTTGCAGATAGAATTGCAGCTGACTTATTTATATGATAGCAAACATCGAACATACAACAGGCACCATTAAAGTTGATTTGTCGAAACCGATTGACATATCGATGCCTTTGCGTGCTGGAGAAAACAATGCAAATGCATGGTATCGGCCTCCTGTAACCATGGAACCTGTGAGAATGGGAGATTGGGTGGGAGATGTAAACTTGGGCGGATCTGTTAATTTTCGCGATATCTGGTTTAATCCACACGCGCATGGAACACATACTGAATGTGTAGGTCATATCAGCAAAGAATTTTATTCTGTAAATCAATCGTTAGTGCAATTTTTTTTTCTGGCTCAATTGGTCACCATTACACCTGATGAGTATGAAAATGATAAAATAATTACGGCCGAACATTTAATGAGTGCGTTGCACAATACCAGATGCGAGGCTGTAGTGTTACGAACATTGCCCAATGATGACAGTAAGTTAGTACGCCAATATTCTAATAGCAACCCGCCTTTTTTGCATCATTTGGCTGCCACCTGGCTGCGTAGTAAAAATATTCAGCATTTGCTCCTTGATCTTCCATCCGTTGATAAGGAACAAGATGAAGGTAAGCTATTGGCTCACCATGCTTTTTGGCATTATCCTGAATCAACCAGAATGGAAGCCACCATCACCGAATTAATCTATGTACCTGATTCTATTGCTGATGGCGAATATTTATTGAATCTGCAAATGGCTCCTTTTGAGAACGATGCATCGCCATCCAAGCCGGTTTTGTATAAAATAATCTAAATGTTTAGAGGGCAAAGTGCATTTAAGTTTTACCTTTGCCCCTTAATAAAGTAAAAATAAAATTATGGGAAAAGGCGATCAACGCTCACGCAAAGGAAAAGTAACCATTGGTTCATCCGGCAAAACACGTAGTAAAAGAATTCAAAACAAAAGGGCTAAAGCTGCTTTAAGAGAGCAAAGTAATTTTACAAATCCTGCAAAAGCAACAGCATAAACAGTTTAAGTTATGAGATTCGGTGTAGTTATTTTTCCGGGTTCCAATTGCGATCGTGATTTAATTCATGTGTTGCGCGATGTAATGCAACAACAAGTGGTTGAGTTATGGCATAAGGATCATTCGTTGCAAGGATGTGATTTTGTTTTATTACCAGGTGGATTTTCATACGGTGATTACTTACGCAGTGGAGCCATCGCTCGTTTTTCTCCTATCATGCAGGAGGTAATGGAGTTTGCCGACAAAGGCGGAAATGTTTTTGGAATTTGCAATGGCTTCCAGATTTTATGCGAAGCTCATTTACTGCCAGGCGCATTATTGCAAAATACACATCATCAGTTTAGTTGTAAAAATGTTTTTCTGCGCTGCGAAACAGATGAGAGCACGGTAACTTCCCGTATGCGTATTGGTCAGGTTATAAAAGTTCCCATTGCACATGGAGAGGGGAATTTTTATTGCGATCAACCTACTTTAAAATCTTTGGATGATAACGGACAGATATTATTTCGCTATTGCGATGAGAAAGGAAATGTAACCGATGAAAGTAATCCGAACGGTGCATTAAAAAACATTGCAGGAATTTGTAACCTGCAAAAAAATGTTTTTGGTATGATGCCTCATCCTGAACGCGCTTCTGAAAATATTTTGGGTAACAAAGATGGCAGACTAATTTTTGAATCTATACTCAATACAGTAACGGCTTAAATAAAGTTAGTCGAGTTGCACTAAGCCCCCGAATTCTCAATTTTTTCCGGTAGGCTAATGTAAATCAAGAATTATTTTCTTTCGTTTTTCATTTTCTCATACTCACGTTCTGCCATGTCTTTTTTGTTACCGTAATAGGCTTCATGAAATTCAAAAGCAAGTCCTAAACCCCAGCCTAGCATAGGCCACACCGGCCATGGAATTCCACTGAAGTAATTGTTGTCAGTATAAAACCAAATCAGCCATAAAAATCCATTAACTGCAAAATAGCTGAATAATCCTTGTTTAAATGCTGCACGTTTTTGTGCGGTACGCCATAGATTCGGGTCTTTTTCGTTGATGATTTCCATTATTTTATTTTTTTAGGTTAATGTATTGCTTCAGATTTTCAACATAGGTTTCGAAGGCTTTAATTCCCTTAGCAGTTATTTTGCAAGTGGTTAAAGGATAGTTGTCGCGAAACGATTTGGCAACAGTAATGTAATTTGCCTCGGCTAATTTATTAATTTGTACACTAAGATTACCAGCGGTGCTCGCAGTTTTTTCTTTGAGGTAATTAAACTCCGCTTCTTTTACGCTCACTAAAAGTGAAATAACAGATAGTCGGAGTTGCTGATGCAATAAAGGGTCGAGATTTTTAAACAAGTTTATTGATGTGCTAGTTTGTTAATGTGCTGATATGCTAAGCTTGTTCATAGTAATTGGTTGCATTTGTATCTGATGCATTAATTCGTGGCCATGTTTTTTTGATATCGTGACTTGAGCATGTATCCTGGAATTATATAGCCTAACAACACAGCGGCAGCAAGAAGTAACAATTGAATTTTGAAACCAACAAAGAAGGATCCAATAGCCAATGCCCAATTAATTACACCACCAATCATTAACGGTTTGAACCGCAACGCCCCTCCTGATATATATAGCCATACTCCATAGATCATCATTATCATCGGGTAGCAATTCAATTGTAATTTCCACATAAAGCCCAATACGATAAACAAGCTAGCGAGAAACGCAACCAATGCGTGTTGATTAAATTCATCGAAATAGGTTTTTACTTTTTCCTTGTTCTTTTGCTTGCGTCCATAAATGGCAGTAAGAATTCCACCCAACGGCATCAGCATCCAAACTAGTTCAGGATGTTCGAATTCGTTTGCTGTTAATACATACTGCCCTATGCTAGCTATAAACACTAACCATCCCCACAACAAATAGTAAAAACTTTTATCGTGAAACTCTTGCTTAGCAGATTGAATCATTTGCTGAATAACCTGCAAGCTCTCTTGCTCAGTCATTATTGGTTCGTTTGTTTTCATAATTGATTACATGCTTTTACATTGTTCTAAAACATCTTTCGTTCTTTTCTCTCCCCAATGAGGCATCACCGGATTGTCGAGTTTGAAATTTTTATACTTCTCAACAGCAGTTTCCAGCAATGGAAGTGCCTTGTCTTTTCCTCCGCCATATTGCTCGGGAGTATACATAGCAGATTGACCTTGCAACATATATGGGCGTGGATTGTTTGGATCTAATTGTTTTGCTTTTGCAATATACATAGCGGCTTGTGGACCTAAACTCATTCCGCGGGTCTGCGGATCAACGCCAATTTTCATCGATAATGCAAAACCGTGCAAGGCGTTAATTTCTGAATTGTTTGGCTGGATAGAATCTGCTTTGTCAATATAATTCAATGCGCGATCATAATAACTATCTTTTGTGATATTGTCTTTTTGGTTCAAGCCCAACATTAAATTAGCGTAACCTGAATAATAATTTGCAAGCCATTCTTTTGGCTCGGCAGCAGCCATACGTTCAACATTGTTGGTTGCCGTTTGCCAGGTTCCTACCGTGCTAACTGTATCCATCATGTTTACGTTTTTCAATAATGCTTTTTCGAATTTCGAATTTTGTGCGGAAGCATTCAGTGCTATCATCGCAACAATTAAGGTGAGTAGTTTTTTCATTTTTTTATTTTTAATGGTTCTATTTTTAATGTTTATTAATTCTTATAATTCATAATTCATAATTCATAACTCCTGATCAATCATCTGTTCGGTCTTCTCCAATGCTGATAAAACAGCCAACAAAAAATGTACGTAGCGATGGAGGGCCCACAGCTTCACGTCTCATTCCATCATCACTATAATTATAAGTGAAAACATTTTTTACTCCCGGCACATTTCCAATGGAAGCAACCAACACCGTAAAATGTTTTCCGATCATCGTTAATTTACTTGCGGTTAAACTTAAATTATGTACCGCTTTAGTATGGTCAGATAAAAACGAAGTTGCATTAGGATTGAAATAAGGTCTGCCTGTGGCAAACAGGTAAGTAAATCCTACCGAAGTTCGGGCTTTCATAAACCAGTATTTAAAAACCACACTCACGGTATGTTGTGCTACAAAAGTAGGAGTAGCTTTAACAGGATAATCTAAATATTGACGCTTGGTATCCACAAACGAATAGGAAATCCAATAGTCTGCATACTTAATTGTTTTTTTATCTCTCCAAAAAATGTCAATCCCTTTTGCATAACCATCACCGATGGTAGTTGTATTTGGAACAGTGCGAAGCAGATTGTGGTATTGTTTATAATACGTTTCAATTCTGAATGTTCGCTTGTCATCCACATGTTGAAAATTTAAAATATAATGCGTTGCTTTTTCAAAACTTAAATCGTTTTCAGCACGCACATATTTGTAGTCAGGATTCTGATAAAAATCTCCGTATGCAAACGAACATTGTGTGAACTTACCGGTTTTGTAAGCAATTGAAATACGTGGAGCAATATTAAATTCATCAATGGCATCTGAATGTTCAGCACGAATGCCAACACGCGAAACAAGTTTATGTGTGATGTAGATATCACCTTCTGCATATCCGGCAACACTATTATCACGAAATTTATTTTTAAACATGTTGTATTGGCTTTCAATTTCTCCTGAAAGATATTCGCCACCAAATCGAATGGTCGACAACTCTCCGAGTGAATGAGTTAATGTTAATCTTCCCTGATATAAATTATTTTGGTTTTCAATCGCATTGCTATCTACCATCGCATTGTCGTGGTTTGCACTAATAGAGCCACTGGTAAAAATGGTCCAGTTTTTCGATAGCAGTTCTTTGTAAGAAACATTGGTAAAAAGATTTGTGTTGCGCAGTTTGTAACCAATTCTTGTTGCTTCCTTTGGATCGTTAAGATCAGTATAAGAAAGGGATAAATTGCTGCCTTCAATACTGGTAAACACTTTGAGCATACCACTTGAAGAAGTTTTTTGTCTGAATATTAAAGAACCGTTATATGATTCGGGTGGGCTACTCCAATTGCGATCTTGTTTTACCAATTGATAGTACGGCCATAAATTTATATACCCTCCATACACACCAATGCTGGTATTTTTAAAACGATGACTGTGACCAATGTTTCCACCAACACTCATCACACCGATATTGGTAGTTGTTTTAGCAGGCAAATCCTGACTCTCTAAAATTAAGGCAGATGAAAGAGCATGACCATATTGTGCTGAATAGCCTCCTGTACTAAAACTAGTTCCTTTAAAAAGAAAGGGAGAGAATCTACCTCGTTGTGGTACATCGGGCACACTGGTGAAATAGGGATTGTTTACCAATATGCCATCAATAAAAGTTTTGCTTTCATTCGCATCGCCACCGCGTACAAACAAACCTTCGGCTTCTCCGGTTAGCTGAGTGCCCGGCAAAGTTTGCAGTGCACCATAAATATCTCCGGCCGCTCCGGCAGTGGTCACAATATCCAGCGGACGAAGCATCACCATTTTTCTATCATCGCTGGCATCAAACGATCCGGCTGTAACAGTAACCGTATTTAACTCGTTCGCTTTTTCTTTTAGTTTGGTATTAATGCTGATTTCAGTTCCATTGAGTTCAATCTCTTTCTCCATGTTTTCGAAACCAATCATACTCATCACTAAAATGTGTTTGCCTGTTTCATCAGTATTGAAATTAAATTTTCCAAAAATGTCAGTAGTGGCTCCATCATAAGTGTCCTTGATAAAAACATTTACTCCTGGTAATGGAATTCCTTTTGGATCGTTAATCGTTCCGCTGAGTTTGGTTTGTGCAAGCAGCAACTCAGGAAGAAGACAAATAAGTGTTATAAATATGAGAGGTTTCATAATCTGGATGCAAACATAAAGTAGTTTATGTTATAAACCAAATAATATTTTACTTTGATTATTTAAGTAATTGGTTTTGAAAAGGATTATTTAAACTTATAAAAGTCAAATAGTGAGCATTCACTAATCTTTGATATAGATTTCTGAATATATCTTAATATGTTTGCAACCCTTTAAAAAATCACTTATAAAACAAAAAAATTATGGATCAGGTTTCAACTTACTCAGAAAAATTTATTCAGTGGATTACCGTTTTCGGACCAAGAGTATTAGGTGCTTTATTAGTATTTATCATCGGACTTTACATTACTGGATGGGTAGGCAGAATGGTATCTAAAGGGCTGAATAAAAGAGGCATTGATGTTTCGCTGCAATCGTTTTTAGGAAGCATGGTAAGTGCGGCTTTAAAAGTATTGTTGCTGATAACGGTGGCCGGTATGCTTGGTTTGCAAACTACCTCTTTTGTTGCAGTAGTGGGAGCTTTAGGTTTGGCGGTTGGTTTGGCATTACAAGGCTCGCTTGCCAATTTTGCAGGGGGCGTTTTGTTGATGGTTTTCAAACCATTTAAAGTGGGCGATTTAATTGAGTCGGGAGGACAGACCGGTCATGTGCTGGAAATACAAATTTTTAATACGCTGCTTTTAACACCAGAAAATAAAACGGTAATACTTGCCAACGGTGCCGTATCGAATGGTACAATTATTAATTACACTAAGCATGGTAACCTGCGTGTGGATATTACCATGGCAATTGCACCTGATGGTGACATTGAAAAAGCTAGAAAAGTGGCCATGGATGCAATGGCAGCCAATCAATTTGTTTTGAAAGATCCTGCGCCTTCCGTTAATGTGCTTAAAGTAGGTGATGGTATGATTACTTTCGCTATCCGACCTTATGCAACGCCTGAACATTATTGGGATGTGTTTTTCGGTGTGCAGGAAGACATCAGAAATGCGTTTAATAAAAACGATATTTCAGGACCAGTGCCAACCAATATTACAATTCATAAATAGTTATTTTCAATTTTATTTTGGATTAAGAAAGGCCGCATTTTTTGGTCTTTTTTGAATTTGTATTTTGAACTGAAAACCTTACATAAGAATTACTTTAAGAAGGAAAATTTTAAATTTTGTAATTGTACTGTAACAAACTGCCGGCACTAATTCGTCTTATTAATTATACATTACTTTTAGCAATTCAAATTTATTTCTACAATTATGCAATTAAAAATTTCTGACCTCAGTAAAACATACCCAAATGGTGTGCAGGCATTAAAGAATGTAAGTCTCACTATTAATAACGGATTATTTGGTTTGCTGGGCCCAAATGGAGCTGGAAAAAGTTCGCTGATGCGGACGATTGCAACTTTGCAAGAAGCAGATAGCGGATCAATTTTGCTGGACGACTTGAGCGTGCTTGAGCAAAAGGAAGAAGTGAGAAAGATATTGGGTTATCTGCCACAGGAGTTTGGCGTGTATCCAAACGTGAGTGCAGAAGAATTATTGAATCACCTCGCAGTGTTGAAAGGAGCAACCGATAAAAAGCAACGTAGCGAATTGGTAAATGCTTTATTAAATCAAACCAATTTATACGATGCACGAAAGAAAAAACTGGGCGGCTACTCGGGAGGAATGAAGCAACGTTTTGGAATTGCACAAGCATTGATTGGAAATCCTAAAATAATTATTGTGGATGAACCCACAGCAGGCCTGGACCCAACCGAACGCAACCGTTTTTTAAACTTATTAAGTGAGATTAGTGAAAATGTGATTGTGATTTTGTCAACACATATTGTGGAAGATGTAAAAGAGCTGTGCTCGCAAATGGCGATCATTAATAAAGGCGAAGTGTTGTTTGAAGGTCATCCGATGAAAGCAATTGAAAAAGTGCAAGGCAAGGTTTGGCGCAAGTTTATGAGTAAAGCAGAATCAAAACAATCGCATGACCAACATCGTGTGATTTCCACCAAATTTAATACCGGGCAAATTGAAATGCATGTGTGGAGTGATGCTGATTTGAACAGTGGTTTTGAAAAAGTAGAGCCACAGTTGGAGGATGTTTATTTTTCAGTAATTCAAGGTATGATGAATTAATCCGATGCCTTCGACTTCGCTCAGGCTGACCTCCAACACGAATGGTTAGCCCGAGCGAAGTCGAAGGCATCACACCAAAAAAAATTAAAATAAAATTTAATCTCATTTTAAATTTATAACCATGTTCCTAAAAATATTCACTTTCGAAATTCTATACCGGCTAAAGCGCCCTGCTACTTACGTCTACTTTTTAATTTTCTTTTTTATGACTTTCCTGGCCGCTTATTCGCAGCATGTTGGGATTGGTGGCGAAGGTGGATTGGTAAATAAGAATTCTCCTTTTACTATAAATATGGTTGTAATGATCATCACCATTTTTGGTACAATGATTTGTTCTGCAATTATGGGAGTGCCTGTGTTTCGCGATTTTGAGCATGGCTTTCACGAAATTATTTTTACCACACCGGTTAAGAAATGGGAATATTTGGGAGGCAGATTTTTTGGCTCTTATATTATTGCACTAATTGTTTTTAGCGGAATACTTTTTGGGAATATGTTAGGAAGTGTTTTTCCGGGTGTGGATACGGAACATATCGGTGCATTTATGCCAAATGCATACTTACATCCATTTCTCGTTTACATCGTTCCCGATGTTTTTATTTTAGGAGTTTTGTTTTTTGCAATGGGAAGTTATTTCCGTAATCAACTGGCTATTTATGTTCAGGGAGTTATTTTATTTGCGCTTTATCTTATTATTCTTTCTAACCAACGCGATATTCAGCACAATCGGGTAATGTCAATACTCGATCCATTTGGGTTTTCAGCTACTACCAACCTCACACGTTATTGGACAGTAGCAGAAAAAAATTCAATGACGGTTCCATTTGAAGGATTGCTTTTATATAACCGCCTTCTATGGTTGAGCATTTCATTAGGAGTTGGTGCTGTGTTTTATAGGTTTTTTAAATTTTCAAAGGCAGCTCCACAGCTAAAAAGAAGGAAGAAAATAGTGTCGGAAGAAAACGATTATAACACTTCAACAATTATTCCTGTTGTTAATTATGCAACCAGTTATGCCGCGCAATTTAAGCAATGGTGGTATTTGGTAAAATTTGATTTTAAAGGGGTAATAAAAGCTGTCCCGTTTATTGCAATCACATTGTGTGGCGTTTTTATGTTGCTTTCAAATGCTTCTTACATTGGTGAGGCGTATGGTACATCAGCTTATCCGGTTACCTATATGATTATGGATTTGCTAACCGGAAATTTTATGTTATTTCTTATTATCATCATTGCATTTTATTCAGGCGAGTTATTATGGAAAGAAATCGATGTGAAACTTGCACCTATCATTGATGCAACTCCTTTGAGTAATCACTTAATTCTATTATCAAAATTAACCGCAATGTTTTTCGTGGAGATTTTTTTGTTGGTTGTTCTGATTTTATCTGGTGTACTTGTTCAAACCATCAATGGGTTTTATGATTATCAGATTGCGATATATATCAAGTCACTTTCTCTCACTACTTTTCCTTACCTCGTATTAATTACGCTACTCACTTTTTTTGTTCATGGTTTGGTCAACAATAAATTTCTTGGGCACACCATTGTAATACTTTTCTGGATTGCTAATTTCTTTCTTCAAGCCAATGATATTAATCACAATCTGATTTTTTATGGTAATGCCCCCAATGCAAGTTATTCGGCTATGAATGGTTTCGGTCATTTTGTTTTCCCGATTCTAATGTTTGACACGTATTGGCTAATGCTGGGCATTGTACTATTTATGATTTCGCTGTTGATGATGAAACGTGGGAGTGAGATTGGTTTTGTTCCAAGATTTGTAAAAATGAAGGCGCTTTGGAAAGCGGGTCAGGGAAAGTTAGTTATTCCAATAGGTCTTGCTTTGTTTATTATTTGTGGTGGTTTTATTTATTACAATACTAATGTGCTTAATAAATATCAATCACCAAAAGAGCAACGAAAAAATTCAGCAGATTATGAACGGGAATACCGAAAGTATCTTCATATGATTCAACCACGAATCACGGCTATTAAGGTAAATGTTGATTTGTTTCCTTACGAACGTAATTGTAAAATGAATGGAACATATACCATCAAAAATAAATCAGCTCAAGCTATTGATTCAATAATAGTTGTACTTCCTTCGGATGCTGAAATAAATAAAATACAATTTGGAATCGATGCAAAAAAAGTTTTGAATGATCGGAAACAAGGATTCTTTATTTATCATTTTTCAAAACCATTAGCTGCTGGCGACAGCACTACTCTTGAATTTAACATTGATTATTTAGCTAAAGGTTTTCCTAATGATGGTGGAAGTACAAGTGTCGTTTATAATGGCACTTTTATCAATAATCTGCTAATGCCACAAATTGGTTATGATGAAAGCCAGGAATTATCAGATGATGATCGCAGAAAGGAAGCCAACTTGCCAAAGAAATTGTATCGCATGAACCCGATTACAGATGTTGCTGCATTACAAAATACTTACCTAACAACGGATGCGGATTGGTTAACCTATGAAGCAACAGTTAGCACCGCGCCCGATCAGATTGCCATTTCTCCAGGTTACTTACAAAGGGAGTGGACAGAAAATGGTCGCAGGTACTTTCATTACAAAATGGATGCACCTATTTGGAATTTTGTTTCGTTCCTGAGTGCGCGTTATGAGGTATTGCGCGATAAACATGATGGGGTGAACATCGAAATTTATTATCAAAAAGGACATGAGTACGATTTGCAACGTATGGTAAAAGGGATTAAAAGGACGTTGGACTATTGCAACGCCAACTTTAGTCCTTATCAGCACAAGCAAGTGCGCATTATTGAGTTTCCTCGCTACCGGTTGTTTGCTCAATCGTTTCCCAACACCATTCCTTTTTCAGAGGGAATTGGTTTTATTATGGATGTGGATAAGGAGAGTGATATTGACATGGCATTTTATGTAACCTCACACGAAGTTGGGCACCAGTGGTGGGGACACCAGGTGTGTGGTGCCAATGTGCAGGGAGCAACCATGATGGTGGAAAGCATGGCACAATACACTGCTTTGATGGTGATGGAACATGAGTATGGAAAAAATAACATGGAGAAATTTTTGAAGTATGAGTTGGATCGTTACCTGCGCGGCCGATCAGGAGAACGTAAACGTGAATTACCCATCATGTTAAATGAAAACCAGCAATACATACATTATCAAAAAGGAAGCCTTGTGTTTTATGCGTTGAAAGATTATATCGGTGAAGATTCATTGAACGCAGCTGTTTCGCGATTTGTAAAACAGTATGCATTTAAAGAAGGACCTTATCCCACTTCTATTGATTTTTTGAAATACATTAAACAATCAACACCTGACAGTTTGCAATATGTGATTACTGATTTGTTTGAAACGATTACGATTTACAATAATCATACAACCAATATTGCTGCTACAAAAACTAAAGATGGAAACTACAAAGTAGACTTGGAAGTAGAGTGTAAAAAATCGAGAGCGGATAGTGTTGGATCTGAAAAGGAAATTCCTTTAAGAGACTGGATGGATGTTGGCGTTTATACAGCCGGAAAGGATGGTAAGGATTCTTTGATTTATCTCACCAAAAAATTTATTAGGCAATCAAAAAATAAATTTGAAATCATTGTAAAAGACAAACCTTCAAAAGCAGGTATTGATCCATTGCACATATTAATTGACCGGGATACGGAGGACAATGTGAAAAAAGTGGAAGGGGTGTGAGAAAATATTTTTTGTTAATGTTAGGTGACACTTTGCTTAAATTGAAACAAGTAAAATTACATGACAGCGGTGGTTGGAAGTCCGGGTCCTTATTTATTTAGGGTTGATTAAAATATTGATGAGCGATTTATTTACATAAAAATTATCGCGTCCTACTTTTTTCTTAGCAGTCAAATCCAATTTTTCTAATTGTTCCAAATAACGAATTGCTGTGTTGCGGCTTATTTCCAAATCTTTCATAAGATATTCTATTTTGGTATAGGGATAACGAAAAAGATTATTCAGTAAATCCTGTGAATATATTTTTGGTGCTTGCTCCCTGATTAAAACTTTGTAGTGTTGCATAGCTTTTGAAATACCCATAATAACCTGAATGGTATTTTTTGAAGTAGCTGCCACTGCATCAAGCATAAACAAAATCCAGGGTTCCCAATTTTTTGTGTTGCGAACTTCTTGCAACAAGTGATAATAATTTGCTTTGTGTTGGATAACATAACGGCTCATATATAGAATGGGAAGCGAGAGCAGATCGTTTTTAATGAGGTAAAGTATATTGATTATTCTACCCGTTCTACCATTGCCATCGTAAAAAGGATGAATGCTCTCAAACTGATGATGTATGATTGCCATTTTTATCAACGGGTCAACATCTGAAAGTTCATCATCATTAATGTATTGTTCTAAGTTATCCATCAGTATCAGAATGTCATCATAATGTTGCGGTGGTTCATACACAGTTTTACCGGTTGCTTCGTTCAGCAATTTAGTACCGGGCAATTTTCTAAAACCTGCTTTGTTATTTTCAATCGTGCTTTGAATTTTTAAAATATGATTCGCAGTGAGCAATCCATTTTTCTTCACTAATTCAAATCCTACCTTTAATGCTTTGGAATACGCATGAACTTCTTTAGCGGCAGATGAAATATAGTTGTTACTGCTTGAGTTGGATTGATACACATCATCAAACGTGGAAATAATATTTTCGATAGCAGAACTTTCACGCGCTTCCTGCAACGAGAGTGTGTCAATCAAAATGTTTTGATTAGGTATTGATTGAGCAACCCCTTTTAGTTCTGCCAAGTAACGATGCGCCTCAGCTGATTTTTTCAGCACCGCTTTTGTTTCGATAGTTCCTTTGGGGGGCAACAAATCCATCTTACTCATATCCTTTCTGTTTTGGGTTATGTACTGCAAACATAACCCAATTATTTAACATTTTGGGTTATGTGGTAGGAGGTTGTTTAGAGTAATAAAAAAAATAATGCTAAGAAGCATGGTGTATGACAGTTGAGCAGGTTGATAATTCCAGGTAGAACACTTAAAGAAGTGATACACTGCTGAATCAATTAGCAAGAAAATATTTTTTGTCATATTCCTCCAGATTTATCGGGGGAAGTATAACAGCAATTACATAGGTTCTTTCAAAGTACTCTCCACCCAAGCCTTACCCCATTCATTAAGTTCGGTTTCATTAAACAACGAAGGGTAAAAAATTCGTTTCTGAAAACGCGGAGGTAAATATTTCTGCCAGTTGGTTCCGCCTGTTGCAGGCACATCAGTTTTATCTTGTGATAAATAGCGTACTGCAGATTTATAATGCACCAACGGCCAGTTTACATTTACGTTGATATCCAATTGTCGCAACGCATTTATAAGTTCAGGATTTTTCTGTTCTGCTTCACTCAGCGATTTATATTTCGCCCAAATGTTTTTGTCTTTGTAATCATTTGCCAGAGCGATAAATTTCTCTGCATACTTTTTTTCAAATTGTTTCAGCGTTAAAGTTTTTTCTCCTGTTGCTGCATCAGTTGCACCTTTATTCCAATAAATGTATTTGAACAATTCTTCAATAGAAGCATTCTGGTTTTCAAACTGCGGTCTAACATCTTTATCTACAAGCCGGATAAAATCAGTACAGCTGATTTCTATCATGCGGTATTGTGCAGACTGAAATCCACTTGCCGGGAGTAAGGACATACGATAACGCAGAAACTGTTCTTTCTCCATGCCATTTACCATAATGGCAAATGAATGTGTGAGTACTTCAAAATAACGATTGACACGTGTAACGCGTTCAATAAAATAATTGACATCTATTTTATCTTTCCAGCCTAAGTCCTCACCATCAGGTAAAACATTTCTACCATTGTTGGCTATCTGATTCAGCTCATGCAACGAAAGTTTGAAATACAATTCAGTAACCTGGTGATACATGATAAAAATTAATTCATCCGGAAAATCAGTTTTGGGATGTTGAAGACTGAGCAATGTATCCACATTAATATAATCCCAGTAAGTTGTAACATTACTGGTGAGTAAACCATCCAGATAACTCTCCAGGCTTTGACCCATAAGGTTATATTTATGTTCTAACTGTTTTAATCTTTGTAAAATGTTTTCAGAGAATTCCATGGGGTCAAAAGTAAAAGTTTAAATGCATGATGCTGTAATGATATTTGTCATCTTGAATACTGCTGCCATAATTTTCCTCGCAGTGTCTCTTTCAGATGACATTGCGAGGACTAGAAACCTTGTTTCCTTGTTTCTTGCAGGTGGAAGAAGGAAGGAACTCCTGCAAAATGAATTTGTTCACTTGGTTTCTTATTGAATATAAATATTCCTTATCTTTAGGTAATATTTATGAAAAACCTGTTTCTACGCACTTTATTTTTTAGTGGACATTTATATCCATTTTTACAATTAGATAATCTTAATTCCATTTTTTACTTTATTACTGATTTCATTCAGCCCGTGTTTTCTAATGTGAAGGTGAATTATGTTTACGCCTTTTCATTAAGACCTGGCAGGTTGCGATGACTATCAATCACAAAATCTTAACTACAAGCAATTAAGCCAAAAAAAAAATTTAAACCAAATAACTTTAATGTGTATGAAAAAACAAATTTTAAAATCTTTACAGTGCAAATCGTTTGCATTACTAATAATTGCAATGCTGCTGAATTTGGAGGTTATAGCTCAGTGTGGTGCTACTAATTTCGGAAGTGGATATGGAGCAACCTATGCGAGTTCGCTTGGTTCCAGTTCATATACTGGTATAATCGGTATTTCCGGAAGCTTTATAGTTGATGTCCCCCTTTTTACATTGACCGGGGCTACAGTTTACATGGATGTGAATGCCGATGTAATGGTAAATGATTATTGTGAACTGGATATAATATCTACTGACATCAGTTCATGTAATGGTGTTGACATGTGGAATTCCATTGAAGCCTCTGGCAGCAATGCTCGCATTAATATTCAGAGTTCCTCCATTCAGGATGGAATTACAGCCATCTCATTAATCAACAGTGCCGCGTTTGATATCGCTGATACCAAATTCAATAGGAACTCTATTGGTTTAAATGTATTGAATGGTACTTACACCTCCGCTACTGCATCGCTCGCTAAAACAGATTTTTTATGTGAAAATCCTTTGGGTAGCGGCATTCCAGCTTTATTGCTTAGCCCGCTAAGCACTCAGAGAAGTTTTGCAGGTATTAATGTTATATTCGCATCTGGTGTTCTCTTTAATGCTGGTTCCCCTACCGCCAATATTTTTAACCAGGATAATGGTGTTTACAGCGATGACGCTGATTTCACCTTAGAGCATACCCGTATCCAGGACTGTGATAATGGTGTTTACATCAAGTATAACGGAACATCAGGCACAACGTCCATTCAGAATAACGGTATATTCGATTGTAGTATAGGGATTAATTGTTTTTATGCTGCGGCCTCCTCTTTAACCATTTCAAATAATGAATTTGCCGGTAGTCCTGATGGTGTCTATGCTGGCGATTTAACTTTAGCAACATTTAATCTGACTGATAATTTCTTTAATGAAACCACACAATCCTGTGCTGATTTATACCAGGTAAGAGGGGCGGATATAAAAGTTATAGATAATTATATTAATTATGATCTGAGCACTTTAACTCCATTACCCTTTATTAATACTACTACAGATTATACTACCCGGGGCATCCGTATTACCAATTATGTAGCCAGTGCCAGCAATACATGCCGGGTTAACCGCAATCGCATCAATAACATTATTACCGGAATTAATATTATTAATGTTGAACACAGCGAAGTACAGGATAATACGATTGATTTTAATATTCCATATACAGATTTGATTCCGAGCTTTCCCACTCTTCATACTGGAATAATTATGATGGGATGTACAGATGCAACTGTAAGAAGTAATCACATTACAAGACCGATTGCTCCTGTTTGTAACTGTCGAGGTAATTTAGAGGACCGTTACATGCGGGGTATTCACTTTAATTTAAGTCAGATTAATAATAAAATTACAGATAATTTAATATCATACATGAGCAATGCGGTTTTCTTCGAGAATTCCTGCTTGGGCACTCTCGTAAGTTGCAATGGATTTGAGGAATGTTATTCAGGGGTTAGTCTTGGCAAAAATCTTTACAGTATATTTGCTGATATCTCTTCACAAACAGGGGGCGCTCATCGCGATGTATGGACTACTAACTGGATTGTTGATCCGACCAGGAGGGTAACTGAAAGAAATGGATCAAATATTACATGGCATTACTTTGGTTTTTCGGGCACCGGTAATCCTGAATTTCCTGATGCAACCTGGACAGCAGGTTCAGTTAGTCCCGTCCTCGTAGCCAACTCGCTTGAATGTCCTGCCGAGGAGGGATCTGACCCTACAGAAGAAGAACGGGAATCAATGCTTGGTAAGATAGTAAGAGACGTAAATGAGTACGAACAGTATGCTGCCGAATTTCAATATTATGCAGATGATTTTGCATACCGCTTTTTGTTAAAAAACGTTGATTACATAAACCTTGGCGCGGGTGATGATGCCACTTACCAGGATTTTTATGATAGAATGCAGGCGGGCAACATTGGCAAATTTGCATTGGTGCAAAACTATCTTGATAACCTCGAATACGAAAATGCAGCTGCAGTCATTAATACCATAGCGGCTGAAAATGCAATAGAAGCAAACAAGAAAACCTGTTTGCAAATTTACCTTGACAGCTATGCCTCGGGCAACCAATTAAACCAGGGCCAGTCATCCACTTTAACTGATATAGCCTACCAGCGCGTGATAGAAGGAGGCGAAGGAGTTATTTGGGCGCGTGCCATGTTGCATATAGAAGTGAATGAAAATGCTGAACAAGGCGGAAGGCTGGCAACTCATCAAACCACAAAAACCATCAGTCAAAATGTCGTTGTAAAAAGCGTTTATCCCAATCCGGCAAGCAATTATTTGTACATAGAGTTGGAGAATGTAACGGGTGGTACAGTCACGTTAACAGATCTGGCAGGCAAAGCATTGCGTTCGCAATCGTTGAGCAATGGCACTAACAAACTGCCGGTTCACGGCTTAAGCACCGGTATGTATTTTTATCAAATTACATCCGGCAACTCAGTACTTAAAACAAATAAGCTTATAATTAATTAACTTACAATAGGGTTAACTGCAAGGCAGTTAACCCTATTTATTGTTTTGCCATGCAAAAAAATATTTTATTGTTTGTCTTAATATTTATAATGCAATATGCCTGTGCTCAGGACACTGTTTTTCACATGGCTTTTTATGACACCACAAATAATATTATTCTTCCGCGTGCTGCAATTAAAAGCAATGATAACAGCTTTTATAGTGTTTCAGTTGTTAATTTATGTACTCCGTTTTGTGGAAGTATTTTAATAACCAAATTTGATTCTTTGTATCAATATGACTGGCAACGAAAGTATTTTGTTCCATCGCTTACACTTACCCCATCTGATATGATAGAAATAAACCCTAACAGGTTCTTGATTTTAGGGAATGGAAGTAATTTTAATCAGGATAGTTCCTATCAGGCATATTTGACAATTGATGAAAATGGAAACCTAATTGATACATGTAAGTATTGGCTCAATCATTCCGCGGAAACAGTTCTAGAACTTAATGGAGAGTTTTATACAACCGGATATTTCGAACGAAATAATATACCAGGGCCGCCTTATGATCTATTTGTTTCAAAAATAGATAGTTTGTTTAATCCTGTATGGACTTACGAATATTCAATTCCTACAGGTACTTATTTTTATCAGGTAAAAGCGATAACTCCTCTGTCGTATAATGGGTTAATAATGGCCACCACTTATACGGACACTATACCCAACTCACCATCCTACGGTATAATTATGAAATTAGACACAGCCGGTACTATTCTATGGAGCTATAAATACGACCAGGGGCCATTAACAAGTTTTAGCGATATCAAACCTTTACCAGATGGCGGATTTATAGTTGCCGGCTCGGGCAACCTGCCTAATCAATACACCGGCTTTTTGTTTAAAATAGATTCAATGGGCAATGTAGTGTGGTCAAAAGTGTATAGCATGAATGGATTTTGTTATGCGTTAAACTTTACCTCCGATGGGGGATTTATTGTGGGAGGATTGGCTAACAATACCGGAAGCGATGCCGCTTACCTGATGAAAACCGACAGCCTCGGCAATCCACAATGGGTAAATTTTAACCAGCGCAGCAACTCACCGATAGGTCTTACACAAACAGCTGACGGGGGTTATTTGTATACAGCCCTAGGCTATTATTCACAATCTTTTACCAAAACAGACAGCGCAGGCAACTCGGGCTGTTATAATGTGCCTTTTACAGCCACCACCCAAAGCATTATGAACCGCAGCGCTGTCAGTTTTAGCCGCACCCCATTTCAGTTAACCAAAAGCCCTGCCGCCATCTTGGTAGATACTGTTCCAATGCAAGATACAGTTTTATGTGCCGGCTATGCAGGCTTGTATTCCATAAGCCCAAAACTTCAGACACTCTCTCTAATTCCTAACCCTGCACACTCTCAATGCCGTATAAGCGCTCCGGCTTTTAACAATGCTTTACTAACACTTTACGATTTAACCGGACGCATTGTTCTATCCGAAAAATTTTTTAGCAGTGAGCAAACCATTAATATCAGTGCTTTGCTTCAGGGTATTTATTTTATTAAAATTTTTGACGCTCAATCGGGTAAAGTCGCAATAGGCAAACTCGTCAAAGAATAGTTTCTCCCCTACTACCTCCACCACTAAGCGTAGGATTTATTACGCTTTGGAATATCCTGCTGATTATTTAACGGATGATATTTATCCAATCATCACACAGTACTAAAAAAGCCCGGACAATTCTTCCGGGCTTTTAAACTTATTTTTAATGCTGATTAATTTCTCCTCATATAAATCATCACATAATACATCAGTGTTGCAATAGCAGAAAGTGCTGCAACTACATAGGTCATTGCTGCCCACCACAAAGCATCTTTCGATTGAGTATGCTCCTGGCTATTGGTAACTCTACTATTTTCTAACCACACAAGTGCTCTGCGACTGGCATCAAATTCAACCGGCAAAGTAATTATGCTAAATAATGTTGTAGCGGAAAATAATACAATGCCAATGAATAATAATTGTGGAAATGTTTGCATCATTAATATACCACCTAGCAATACCCAGTGAACCCAATTTGAAGTAAAGCTTACAACGGGAACCAATGCCGAACGCACCTGCAACCAATAATAAGCCTTAGCATGTTGAACTGCATGTCCGCATTCGTGAGCGGCAACTGCACACGCTGCAGCATTGTGTCCATAAAATACATCGTGGCTCAGATTTACAGTTTTATCAAGCGGATTATAATGATCTGTCAAACGACCTTCAACCGAAATTACTTTTACATCACGTATGCTATGGTCTAGCAACATTTTCTCTGCTACCTGTTGTCCGCTTAAGCCAGAACTGATAGGGGTTTCGGAATATTGTTTGAATTTGCGTTTTAACTGCATACTGACTAACCAGCCAATGATCATAAACGCAATGGAAATTAAATAAATGGGTGCCATATTGTTATTTAAGGATTTCTAGATTTTTGATAATTTGATAATTTGATAATTTGATAATTTGATAATTTGATAATTTGATAATTTATTTTTTTTCTTTTCCTAAATCGTGCCAGTGGCAAAGTTCTGTCATAACGACATTAGTATAAATTTATTTTAGTCAAAAATATTGTAATTGTGTTTATTCTCCTGCCAATTGCCGCTGCATCGTGCTACTTTTTCCAATTACTCCCATCTGAAGAATTTTACTGCCAAAGCATAAATAATAACTCCCCAAAGTGCTATTATTCCAACTTGCTGAGAAATATCCAATAAGGATGCACCTTCGAAAGCAACCTTACGCATAGCATCATTTAGATAGGTTAGTGGTAATGCTTTACAGATGGGTTGCAACCACGATGGAAAAGCATCGATACCAAAGAATGTTCCCGATAACAGAAATTGAGGGAGTGTAACAATATTTGCCAAAGGCGGGATGGTACTTTCGCTTTTGGCAATGCCAGAAACCACAAAGCCGAAACCCATGAAAACAATAAGTCCTAAAGCTGCAAGCATTATCATTTCTAATGCAGTACTTAAACCATTTACCAATGTAAAGCCAAATGCATAATGCCCAATGGCCAACAGAAATATGGAACCTAATAATGAAAAAACCAACCGGCTTATAGCTTCACCAATAACAATGTAGGGCTTGCGAATGGGTGTGGCAAAAAAGCGTTTGATTACCAATGTTTGTCTTAAATTAAAAAATACAAATGCAGTGCCGAAAACTCCTGAACTCAATAATGAAAAACCCAATTGCCCTGGCAAAATAAAATCGATGGTTTTATACTCCCGTCCTTTTACGGTAGCCTGATGGAACTCTGCCATGGGATGTTTGATCCCTGCTGCTGCAATATTTTCTTTAAGCACTAAATGTTCCAGAATTGACTTTGCTATTATTCCTTTTTCCATAGAAGCCTCAGAGGTTTGAAGCGTTACATTAAAATGTTCTGCACTGTCTCTGTTAACTTTTGTGATGGTGAGTATGCCATCAATCTTACCTTTTTGCAATGCAATTGTTTGCTCTGCATCAGTCATATCTTCCATTAAACCGATTGTTGGAATAAAGTGTGCCTGATAATAAATAGGATTTTTACGATCGCAATTTTTTGAAACAGCAACATCCACACTCATACCTCCGCCACCAATAAATCCAAACACCACAATAAAGATGAGTGGAAACAAAAGTGTAAAAACTACTGCCGATGGGCTTCGTGTCATGCTGCGAAAACTCGCCCTGGAAATTGCAAGCATGGCGCGGAATTGATTGTATTTCATTTTAAGTAGGGAGTTAATTGTAGGGAGTAGGGAAAATAATTTCTACCATATTTTGTGTTTAGTTTTAAGAGTTCAAAATTTGTAATTTATAATCTAAAATCAATAATTTGTTTTATTCATCTTTCCATTCATGCCCGGTTAAATGCAGAAACACATCTTCCAGATTAGCTTTTTTAACTTCTTTTTTGCGTTCAAATCCTGTCGCAATTAATTCATCAATTAAAACATCGGGGGTGTTTAATGCAATAATTTTTCCTGATTCGATTACTGCAACACGATCACAAAGCTCTTCTGCTTCATCCATATAATGGGTGGTGATTACAACAGTTGTTCCTTTGCTTCTGATCTCACGAATGAGGTCCCACAGATTTCTTCGAGCCTGTGGATCGAGACCTGTAGTTGGTTCATCTAAAAAAACAATTTTGGGTTTATTAATGAGAGTGGTGGTGATGGAAAAACGTTGTTTCTGTCCGCCACTCAATTCTTTGTATTTCGCTTTCGCTTTGTCTTCCAATCCTACCAACTTCAACATTTCCATTGCATCCACATCAATATTGTAGAGGCCCGAAAACAAACGAATGAGTTCCGTTAAAGTTAAACTTGGATAATATCCGGCAGCCTGTAACTGCACACCAATAATTTGTTTGATCTCGTTTGCACTTTTTTCAATATTCATTCCGGCAACAGTTACTTCACCTGAACTTTTCTCACGTAAGGTCTCAATTATTTCAAGTGTAGTTGTTTTACCTGCACCATTGGGACCCAGTAAACCAAAAATTTCTCCTTCAAAAACATCAAATGAAATTCCTTTAACGGCTTCAAATGAATCATAACTTTTGTGAAGATTTTTTACTGAGATAACAACGTTTGCACTCACCCGATTTTTATTAGTGTGCAAAAGTAAATCAAATAATAATCCTTCAATTTTTCTTCCGTTCTTTGCTGCATGATTGCTATTAAGAACACAGTGGTATCGGAAGATTTGCTCGAAAAAAAATTTGTTTGCGACCTCACTCGTTGCAAAGGGGCTTGTTGTGTAGAAGGTGAAAGTGGTGCTCCTTTAGAGAAGGATGAATTAAAAGAAATAAAAAAAGTGTATCCAATTATAAAGGATATGCTTCCTGAAAAAGGACGTAAGGCAATTGAAGAGCAAGGCTTATATTTAATTGATGGTGATGGTGATTGGGTAACACCTTTGGTAGGAGAAGGACAGGAATGTGCCTACACCATTTTTGAGAATGGTGTTGCAAAGTGCTCGATTGAGAAAGCTTTTCATGAAGGCAAAACTAAATTCCGCAAACCGGTGTCGTGTCATTTATATCCGGTACGGATTACAAAGTACAAAACGTACGATGCAGTAAATTATGAGTATTGGAAATTATGCGCTCCCGCTTGTAAGCTAGGCGCTTCATTACAAGTTCCAGTTTATCGGTTTTTAAAAGATTCTTTAACGCGTAAGTATGGTAAAGAATGGTACAGTGAATTGGAAGAAATTGCTGAGGCAATGAAATCGGAATAAAAATTTTCTCATATCAATCTTTTCCGCATTCCCAAATCTTTATTTCATTATTTTTTTACACACCACTTTTTTGTTTATAACTAAGCGCTCATGTTAAAAAATACCCCTTTGGATGTTCGTTACTTTAATATTGATTTGTGATGGAGAAAGAAATAAGTTGTTATGTTGTTAAGTTGTTGATTGCTAACGTAAATCTAAACTTAATAACTTAACAACCCAACAACATAGTAGCTTAACAACTAAGTAAGAAAAATGAAAAAAGAAATTCTATTAGAAGAAAACAAAGACCGCTTCGTACTGTTCCCGATCAAGCACGATAAAATATGGGAGATGTACAAAAAGGCCGAAAACAGTTTCTGGACTGCAGAAGAAGTAGATCTCTCTGCCGATCAGAAAGATTGGGAGAAACTCAACAAAGGCGAAAAACATTTTATCACTCATGTGCTTGCATTTTTTGCTGCAAGCGATGGCATCGTAAACGAAAACCTTGCGGTGAATATGATGAGTGCAGTGCAATTGCCCGAAGCGCGCTGCTTTTATGGTTTCCAGATCATGATTGAGAACATTCATTCAGAAATGTACTCCTTATTAATAGATAGCTACGTAAAAGATCCGGCCGAGAAGCACCGTTTGTTCAACGCTATTGAGACCGTACCCTGCGTAAAGAAAAAAGCCGACTGGGCTTTGCGTTGGATTGATAAAGGAAACTTTGCCGAGCGGCTGGTTGCATTTGCAGCTGTAGAGGGAATTTTCTTTTCAGGAAGTTTCTGTTCCATCTTCTGGTTGAAAAAACGCGGACTCATGCCGGGCCTCGCTACTTCCAACGAATTTATCAGCCGTGACGAAGGCTTGCATTGCGATTTTGCCTGTTTATTATTCGGTATGTTAAATAACAAACTCAGCAACGAAGCGGTGTATGAAATGATAACAAGTGCTGTAACCATCGAGCAGGAATTTGTTACCGATGCACTGCCGGTTGACCTGATCGGAATGAACTCCAAACTAATGTGCCAGTACATCGAATTTGTAGCAGATCGTTTGTTAGTTGCATTAGGAGTGAATAAACATTACAACTCAACCAATCCATTTGAATTTATGGAAATGATTTCTTTAGAAGGCAAAACCAACTTCTTCGAAAAACGCGTTTCAGAATACAAAAAGAGTGGAGTAGGCACCAAAACCGAAGATCAGGCGTTTAAGCTGGATGAGGATTTTTAATCAATCCAAGAGATAAATTAAGTCAAAGCGTCCTGATCAAGTGATCAGGACGCTTTGTTTTTAATTGCTTCGTACTTTCATCCCGCATAAGCGAATGGAAAATATTTTAGCAGTCAATCATCTTACCACCCAATTTTTATCGAAAGGTATTTCCATTAAAGCAGTGGATGATCTGAGTTTTGATTTAACAAAAGGAGAAACATTAGGTATAGTCGGTGAATCCGGTTCAGGAAAATCTGTTACTGCACTTTCCATCATGCGGCTTATACTTCAGCCCCCGGGAAAGATCGCAGGCGGAGAAATTTTTTATCAGCAGCACGATAAAAATATTGATCTCTTAAAACTTTCAGAAAAAGAGATGCGCACCTATCGTGGAAAAGAAATTGCCATGATTTTCCAGGAGCCGATGACCTCTTTAAATCCTGTTTTAACCTGTGGTTTCCAGGTGGCGGAGGCAATTGTGTTGCATAAAAAAGTTTCAAATAAAGAAGCAAAGCAGCAAACACTAAAACTTTTTGAAAAAGTGCAGTTGCCCAATACGGATCAAATATTCGATGCATACCCTCATCAACTTTCCGGTGGTCAAAAGCAAAGAGTAATGATTGCGATGGCAATATCCTGCGATCCTGAAATATTAATTGCAGATGAACCAACCACTGCGTTGGATGTTACCATTCAGCAGGAAATTTTAAAGTTGTTGAAATCGTTGCAACAGGAAACCGGGATGAGTATCATTTTCATTACCCACGACCTGGGTGTAATTGCAGAAGTTGCCGATCGCGTTATTGTAATGTATAAAGGAAAAAAAGTGGAGGAGGCTACTGTCGCTGAAATTTTTAAAACCCCGCAGCATCCTTACACAAAAGGTTTGCTTGGCTGTCGTCCTTCGTTTAACACCCACCTCCCCGCATCGCGCCAGGTTATTTGAACGTTTTGGTGTCTTTGTCTCAAGCAAGGAAAATAGCCTTTTGAAGTTAAAGTTTGTATAGCGCAAGCGTCCGCTTGTGCTGGTTGTTTTTTGTTGCCACTGGAATCATTTCGAAAGTAAAAAATCATTCAATCAATATGATATTTATCAGTCCTTTCTGGCCGGCATAGTCTTTTGCACTGCTGTATAAATATTCATGCGGCAACTCAACGAATCCGGCCTCTACAGGATTGTTATGTATGTAATCAAGCTTTTGATCTAACAGTTCATTAGTATCAAGTACAATAGGCTGGTTATGCTGCTGCCAGAATTGAAATGAGTTATTGTTCCCATTTTTTGTTCCAGCTCGTTGCATCATCCAAAGCATCCATTCTCTTCGGCTTTCCTGCATGTTTTCTGTGATTGCTTTTTTGAGTTGTGTTGAAGTATGACTCTTCATATCACGCATGATGTTTTCAAGCTTGTTGCCGCGACTGCCGATAATCAGGTGCACATGGCTTGTCATGATAACCCAAGCGTAAATATCTAAATCTTTATGCTGGATACAATAATTCCAACTTTCGAGAAGAATTTCTTTATATGTTCTGCGAATAAACACATCAATCCAGTAAACCACTGCAAAGCTGACGAAATATAATTTTTCGTTTTCTCTGAATTTGTACTTGCGGCTCATGATATTTTTTGTGGAAATTAAGAAATAACTTTCTGTTTGTAAAAAGGGCTTTGTTCATAAACCAACGAGTAAAAGCGGATGCTTGCGCTATGAAAAGGTTAAAAGGACTTTGTACATAAACCAATAAGCACAAGCGGACGCTTGCGCTATACATACGAATAATACTATAAATCCTAATTCAAACAAGCTCGCAAAAGTTTGTTTTTAATTGCTTCGTACTTTCATCGCGCAGAAGCAATGGAAAATATTTTAGCAGTCAATCATCTCACCACCCAATTTTTATCAAAGGGTGTTTCCGATAAGGCAGTGGATGATCTGAGTTTTGATTTAACAAAGGGAGAAACCTTAGGTATAGTCGGAGAATCCGGTTCAGGAAAATCGGTAACCGCACTTTCTATTATGCGGCTCATACTTCAGCCCCCGGGCAAAATTGCAGGCGGAGAAATATTTTACCAGCAGCTTGATAAAAATATTGATCTCTTAAATCTTTCAGAAAAAGAAATGCGCAGCTATCGTGGAAAAGAAATCGCCATGATTTTCCAGGAGCCGATGACCTCTTTAAACCCTGTTTTAACCTGTGGTTTCCAGGTGGCGGAGGCAATAGTATTGCATAAAAAAGTCTCCAATAAAGAAGCAAAGCAACAAACAATAAAACTTTTTGAAAAAGTACAGTTGCCCAACACGGAGCAAATATTCGATGCCTATCCTCACCAGCTTTCCGGTGGTCAGAAGCAAAGAGTAATGATTGCAATGGCAATATCCTGCGATCCTAAAATATTAATTGCTGATGAACCCACCACTGCTTTGGATGTTACCATTCAACAGGAAATTTTAAAGTTGTTAAAATCATTGCAGCAGGAGACCGGGATGAGCATTATTTTTATTACCCACGACCTGGGTGTAATTGCAGAAGTTGCCGAGCGTGTTATTGTAATGTATAAAGGGAAAAAAGTGGAAGAGGCAGCAGTCGCTGATATTTTTAAAAACCCGCAGCACCCATACACAAAAGGATTGTTGGCTTGTCGTCCTTCGTTTAACACGCACCTGAAGCAATTGCCCACTGTTGATGATTTTATGCAGACCAATGCAGATGGAAGCGTGCAATCAAAAGCAGAAACGATTGAACAAGTGTTGCAACGGTTTGAAGAGAAAAGTGGGGATAAAAAAATGGTTGACAATATACCCTTGTTGAAAGTTGAAAACCTAAGCACCCATTTTTCAGAAAACAAAAACTTGTTTAGTAAACATCATGAAACGGTTAAGGCAGTTGATGATGTGAGCTTTGAAGTGTATTGTGGGGAAACATTGGGACTTGTTGGTGAATCAGGTTGTGGAAAAACAACTTTAGGGAAAACCATTTTGCGATTGATTGAACCAACATCAGGAAAAATAGTTTATGATGATCAAGTCTTAAATACGTTTGATGAAAATGCAATGCGTGAAATGAGAAAACGAATGCAGATTATTTTTCAGGATCCGTATTCTTCTCTCAATCCACGTATCACAATTGGTAAAGCAATTATGGAACCGATGCAGGTTCATCGCATACATGCAAATGACAAAATCAGAAAAGAGAAAGCAATGGAGTTGCTTCAAAAAGTAAATCTTCAAACAACATATTTTGACCGCTACCCGCATGAATTTTCAGGAGGTCAGCGTCAGCGGATTTGCATTGCACGTGCGCTTGCCGTCAATCCTGAATTTATTATTTGTGACGAATGTGTTTCTGCATTGGATGTATCAGTTCAGGCGCAGGTTTTGAATTTACTTAACAGTTTGAAAAACGAATTGGGTTTCACCACTATTTTTATTTCGCACGATCTTTCAGTAGTGAAATTTATGAGCGACCGAATCATTGTGATGAAAAACGGAAAAATAGAAGAGGTGGGAACTGCAGATGAAATTTATAATCATCCAAAATCCGCTTACACGCAAAAGCTCATTGCGTCTATACCAAAAACAATTTTCTGAAATTTTATTAGTCGAGTTTTAAAACTGCAAGGAATGCCTGTTGCGGAATTTCAACACTACCAACTTGTCGCATGCGTTTCTTTCCTTCTTTTTGTTTCTCTAAAAGTTTGCGCTTACGCGAAATATCACCACCGTAACATTTAGCTGTAACATCTTTACGCATGGCTTTGATGGTTTCGCGCGCAATGATCTTACTTCCGATACTTGCTTGTATAACAATTTCAAATTGCTGACGGGTGATTAACTCTTTTAGTTTCTCACAAATTTTTCGTCCGAAAGTGTAAGCATGATCGCGATGGATCAAAGCGGAAAGCGCATCTACAGGTTCTCCATTCAAACGGATATCAAGACGCACCAAATCAGAAGTCTGGTAACCGATCGGGTGATAATCGAAAGAGGCATATCCTTTTGAAATGGATTTGAGCTTATCATAAAAATCAAAAACAATTTCAGCCATCGGCATATTGAAAATTAATTCAACCCGATCGGTGGTCAGATAAGATTGATTAACTAATTCGCCACGTTTGCCAATGCACAATGTCATAATGGAGCCAATAAACTCACTCTTAGTTATAATAGTTGCTTTTATATAAGGTTCTTCGATGCGATCTAAATGTGTAGGGTCCGGAAAATCGCTTGGGTTGTTAATGTCGAGCAAATCGCCATTGGTAAGATAAGCTTTGTAGGAAACGTTAGGCACTGTAGTGATCACCGTCATGTTGAACTCGCGCTCCAAACGTTCCTGAATAATTTCCATGTGCAGCATGCCAAGGAAGCCGCAACGGAAACCAAAACCTAATGCTGCTGAACTCTCCGGTTCAAAAACTAGTGAGGCGTCATTTAATTGAAGTTTCTCAATGGAACTACGGAGTTCTTCGTATTCATCTGTATCCACCGGATAGATACCGGCAAATACCATTGGCTTAACATCTTCAAAACCACTGATAGCCTCAGCGCAAGGATTTGCAACATGTGTGATGGTATCGCCTACTTTTACTTCTTTGGCATCTTTAATACCTGAAATAATATAGCCCACATCCCCTGCTTTAATAACATCTCGTGGAGTTTTTTCCAATTTCAAAATGCCAACTTCATCGGCTACATAATCGTTGCCGGTTGCGTTAAATTTTATGTGATCGAGTTTACGAATCTCACCATCAAAAACACGGAAATAAGCAATAATGCCCCGAAAGGAGTTGTAAACAGAATCGAAAATCAGCGCTTTTAAAGGTGCTTTAGGATCTCCTTTCGGAGCAGGAACACGATCAATAATCGCCTGAAGAATATCATAAACTCCCGTTCCAATTTTACCACTGGCTGAAATAATTTCTTCACGCTCACATCCCAACAGGTCAACAATCTGGTCTTTAACAACTTCAGGTTCAGCACTTG
>JANNXV010000025.1:0-5020 GCA_031409815.1 Bacteroidota bacterium | reverse complement strand
AAAACCTTTTCCCCAACCTTATTCATATCATAATATTCCACGGCAAGTGTTCGTGCATTCTCTCCTAAAGATTTTCTTAGTTCGGGAGATTGATAACATTTAATAATCGCGTTATAAAATTCTTCGGGTGTATCAGCAATTAAAATATTCCTTTTGTTTTCATAATGCAACCCTTCAGCGCCCTGTGATGTGGAAATAATTGGTTTACCTATTGCCATTCCTTCCAGAATCTTGACCCGTATTCCACTTCCAGCTAACAACGGAACAATCATCACTGAGTGTTCTGCCATAAATTTTTTTGCATCCTCCACCCTACCCTGCACATTGCAGGTATCACTATTAAAAGAAAAAAAATCTCTCGGCATTTTATTACCTGCTAAAAACAATTTTATTTGCGGATGTGTTGCATTTATTTTGCTCCACACTTCCTTTATAAACCATTTGATGCCTGCCGTATTCGGCATCCAGTCCATTGCGCCAATATGAAATAAAGAAAATTCTTCTGGTTCAGGAATGGGTTTAAACTCTTCCAAAAAAAAACAAGTAGGAGCAATGCAAAAGGGTTGCTTTGCTCCCATTTTTTTTAAAATTTTTGTCTCCTCTTCGGTTAAAGCAACAATTGCATCCACTTTTTTGATCACATCCAACTCAAAATTTTTGAGACGTTCAGCCAGCAGCGTTAAGTATTTTTGTTTGATAAAATTCTTTTCGCTTTCGGCCAAACGTTTCCAAATACGGTATTCAATATTGTGAGCGCGATAAATCAGTTTTGCTTTTGAATATTTTCTAATCACATCAATATAGGCAGCCATCATCAGATAATCCAACTGAATAATATCAAACTGCTCCTTTTGTAAAATCTTTATCAAAGCATTTTCAAAATCCTTTGAAACAAAACGACTGATGTGATACGACTGATTACTGAATAGATTTATAATTGCGGAAAAAAATGTTGGACGGTTATCCAAATAAACCGTTTCCATTTGAAATGTACTCACCAACTCTTCTGGTAGCGACTTAACATCAACATAATGTTTGCTAGTGTTGAAAGCCAGCATTTTTACTTGCGCACCTTGCATGTTCAAAGCCTTTGCCATATTGTACAAACCCAAAGTTCCACCATCAACGGGGGGAAAAGGAACACGTGGACAAAGTTGCAATATCTTCACTTTAGTTACTTTCTTTTAAATACTCGCTTAAAGAAACTCTTGTAAGTCTCTGCATCAAAAATCATAGAATCGTGAGTTGCTTTGTATACCAGAAAAACCCCAACAGGTAACAGAAAAAAAGTGGACAACCACATTCCTTTAAATGCTGTTATGTTCCCTTCCTTAGCTAATTTCTCACCGGTAATAGAAGTTATATGATACATCAGGAAAAACAAAATGCTTACCACCAATGGTAAACCCATACCTCCCTTTCGGATAATTGCTCCTAATGGAGCTCCTATTAAAAACAAAATAAAACAAGCTACTGACAAAGTAAGTTTTCGATGCCACTCAACATTGTATTTTGCAATATGATATCTGCGCGTATCCATTTCTTCATAGCTGCCCGATGTATATGATTTAATACTTCGAGCCGTATTTAAAGCATTATCGATAGTTAATATATCGGTGCTTTTATCAACCGGAAAAAAAGTAGCTGACGCCATATTTTTAGAAAAGCCATTTCTGGTGTGTGTTGAATCACGAAGAAATAAAAAATAGGGAGACAGGCTTATAACCATTTCATCTTCACGATTTACATACTGCTTGTTAAGACTATCAATCGATTGTGTTAGCTGGGCAATATTCATCATTTGCTGGCCACCTTTAAATAAATCTTCATTGGTTCGATTGAGTTTGAATTGAGATAAATCAAAACGAATAACATACTCTTTAAAACTATTTCGCATTAAAGGATGCGTGTCATAATTTACCTTTTGCTTGTTTTGTTCTTCATAACTATTTCCATTGAACAGCGTGAGAACCAAAAATCTTTGGTCAGCAGTTGAACTCATCTTACCGCTTTCTGCAATTATTACTTTCTTGTTTCCTTGGGAGGTACTATGATCATAGATCATAATATTATGAAGGGTTTTTCCATCCGGATCCTTCTGACCGATTTTCATACTATAACCCTCGATACCATTATAAAACACTCCTTCGCGTATGGCTAGTGAAGGTTTTTGCTGCCGGATATCGTAGAGTAACGAGCCCATTTTTAGATTGGTAAAAGGCAAAACATTATTGGAAAAGAAAAATGCACCTACACTAATTAATGCTGCTGTTAAAAAGAGTGGCATCATCAAGCGTTGCAATGACACTCCTGATGCTTTAGCAGCAGTTATTTCAAAATGCTCGGCAAGATTTCCAAATGTCATAATTGACGACACCAATATAGCCAGTGGCAGAGCAAGTGGAACAAGTGTAGCAGAAGTATAAAACAATAGCTCTCCAATAACGAGGGTATCCAAGCCTTTACCTACCAAATCGTCAATGTATTTCCACAGAAACTGCATGAGCAAAACAAACTGGGCAATAAAAAAAGTCATCACAAACGGTCCTATAAAAGACTGAAGCACGAGCTTATTGAGTTTCTTCATTAATTAATTTAACGAGTGCAAAAATATCCTAAGTTTGGAAACAACTGCACAATGATCGATTCAACAACTGTTTTAACAAAAGAAGAACTGGAGATTTTTATTAATCCAGTTTATTTTCAACGTAAAACCAAGGTTTCAAATTTTGTTATCGACAGTCTTGAAAAACTTAACGAACAATTGACCGTACAGGAAATTGTTAAGGAAGTTGTTTCAAAATTTGAGCTCCCAACTATCCAAGGAAAGGTGAGCAAAGGCGAAAACTACCTTGGTTATCCATGGCAAATTCTCGACTACCCAAGGGTGTTTAACAAGGAAAATATTTTTGCCTTTCGAACCCTGTGCTGGTGGGGAAATTTTTATAGCTGCACGTTGCATATTGCAGGTTCATACTACACACAGCTATTTAAATCAATTGCCAGCAACTTAAAGCTACTACTCAACGAACCTGTGTATATCTGTGTAAACACCAACCAATGGGAGCACCATTACCAGAACTTCAATTATCGATTACTAAAAGATGTTGTTGAAGATGAGGGGTGGTTAAAAAAAATAACAGATCAGCAATTTATTAAACTGAGCTTAAAATTCTCGCTCGTAGAGATTGATCAACTCGAAAAAAATGCAATTTACAGTTTTCAATTACTAACAAAAATTATAACTCATACCTCAATGGATCAATAACACATGGGCTTCGTGTTATATCTTCTGTGGTGCCATCTTCATAAGTAACCTTTGCTTTTATTCTCGAACCTTTATGATAATTATCCATCACAACACGTATTCCATCGGGAGACAAATTTCCTTTAATGGGTTCACCGGTTTTTTCATATTGTAATCCTTCGATACTCCTTACCGGCTTATCAAAATGAAACTGGTATTGTTTAACACCGGCCGGCACAAACATCGAATCTGACTTTAGGCTTTGTGCACTCAAAAAGTTAACAAACCCAAAAAATAATATCGTTAATATAATGCGTTTCACTTTCATTAATAGTTTTGTATTGTAAAGTTAGGCATTAAGCCAATAGGTTCTAGTGTTATTAATCAGTTCAGTTATTTATTTCATTCTCAAATCTTCAAATTAACAAATTAGCAAATTTAAATTATGGCACACGAAATTGATTTTCAAATTCTGGGAGACGACATTCAAGTAGTAGAAGTAGAAATGGATCCGCAAGAAGCAGTGCGCGCTGAGGCTGGCGCTATGCTTTATATGGAAGAAGGTATTGAAATGCAAACAGGAACGAGTGGCGGAATTTTGAAAGGACTCAAAAGAATGATAACAGGTGAGAGTTTTTTTATCACCACCTTCACAAACAATGGCAATGCAAAAAGGAAAATGGCCTTTGCTGCCCCTTATCCGGGTAAAATAATTAACATTAATCCTGCTCATTTCGGTGGCAAATTTTTATGCCAGAAGGATGGTTTTCTTTGCGCTGCGCAAGGCATTGAAATAAACATTGCTTTCACCAAAAGAATTGGTGCTGGTTTGTTTGGAGGCGAAGGATTTATTTTACAAGAGTTAAGTGGTGACGGAAACACCTTTATTCATGCCGGTGGAACTATTATTAAACGACAATTGAAGGCCGGTGAAACTTTGCGAGTTGATACCGGTTGCCTGGTGGCCTTGGAAACCACCATTAATTATGATATCAAATTTATTGGTGGCTTCAAAAATTCATTATTTGGTGGCGAAGGTTTATTTTATGCACTGATAACCGGACCCGGCTTAGTGTATTTACAGAGTGTTCCATTCTCACGTATGGCGGATAGAATTGTTGCCGCTTCTCGATTTGGTGGTGGAAGAGAAGAGTCAACAGGATTAGGTGGAATTTTAGGAGGATTTATCAGTGGAAATAAATAGCACTTGGTTTTGAAAAATCAGTGTCGCGTATTAATAAACGTTTTTTGCTTTTGTGCTTTCATTTTGTATTCATTTTCATTTATCATTATTTAACAAACTAATTTACCAGGTAATTAAAGAATGAGTTCCCCACTTCAAATTTTAAACCAGTACTGGGGGCATTCTAAATTCAGACCCTTACAAGAAGACATTATCAATTCCGTTTTAGCCGGTAATGATACGCTTGCTTTGATGCCAACCGGAGGCGGAAAGTCAATTTGTTTTCAAGTGCCTGCGCTTGCCAAAGAAGGAATTTGCGTAGTTATATCTCCGCTAATTGCTTTGATGAAAGATCAGGTGGAACAATTGAAATCAAAAAACATTCGTGCCGCATCCATTGTTTCTGGTATGAGTAAAAAAGAAGTGGATATTATTTTAGACAATTGCGTTTATGGTAATTACAAGTTTCTATATGTATCACCTGAGCGACTAGAATCAGAATTATTTTTAGCACGTTTCCCTAAGATGCCGGTCAATCTTTTGGCTGTAGATGAAGCACATTGTATATCACAATGGGGATATGATTTCAG
>JANNXV010000024.1:0-2518 GCA_031409815.1 Bacteroidota bacterium | reverse complement strand
GTTTATATGGTTACCACTTCAAATGACGATGCTGACCGAATGGATGCTTATCAATATAATGTTGCAGGTTATATACTAAAACCAGTAGACATTTCTCAATTTGAAAACACATTTAAAATTCTGCGGAATTATTGTTCGTTTTTCATCAAACAATACATTTAATGTTGGTGATGAAATAGAAGTAGATATTGGAAATGATTCAATCAACAAATTCGCTGGCGCCTTACAAGTGAATGGTGTTGATATTTCAAGGGTTATAAAAATTTCTTCCGGAAATATCGTTACACCTCGTGTTGCTACCCTTGCAGAAATCAATCTTAATTTTTATGATTGGGAATCAACATTAGTTAAAGTTGAAAATGTAACCATCAATGCAGGAACGGTAAGTACTTATGCCGGAAGCAAACCACTTACTGATGCTACTGGTGGTGGTGTTGTATTATATACCAGCAATGGAGCTACTTTTTCAGCAAACAATCATCCGGCAACGGCAACCAGTATTACTGGCTATTTAACGCCATACAATACAACTTTTGAATTGTCGATACGTAATTTAAATGATGTCCAACCTTAAGCAACTGTAAAATTCAAAATAAAAAAACCTCCGGTTAATAGAAAGCCGGAGGTTTTTTATTTGGTAATTTTTTCTTAAGGAAACTCACACAACAACCAATAATCCCCCAGAATTTTAAATGTGTTTTCAAATTGAGAAATGTCTACTGGTTTTAGTATATAACCTGCAACATTATATTGATAAGCATCCATTCGGTCAGCATCGTCATTTGAAGTGGTAACCATATAAACGCTCAAATGTTTTAATTGGTCATCAGCCCTCAACTCCTTTAAAAATTCAATGCCATTCATTCGAGGCATATTAATATCTAAAAGAATAATTTGAGGAAAAGGAGCAAGTTTTTCCTGACCATTCGTTCCACGCAGCTTATCTAATGCTTCTTCGCCATTTTGAGCGTGATATAAACTTGTTACAATATTTAACTTTTTAAGTACACGTTCTACAACCATTTTGTCAACACCATCGTCTTCGATGTGTAGCAGGTGAATTTGTTTCTCGCTCATAGCTTGCTTTTAATTAATGTAACCTTACATTTACGACTCACGTTAAACAGAACTATAGAAAAAAATTATCTTTAACGGGATAAAAGTAATAGCAACAATTATCAAAGACAAGTAACTTTAAATAAATGTTTAAAAAACTTCTACGAAACGACCCATATTACAATACCATTCCTGATGATGACTTGATTGCAAAACAGCGTTATAAACTGTTTAGAACCACCTCTATTGTTGGTACAATAGCCTGTTTTCTATTTGTAGCTCAAAGCGCGGCCACATTTTCTTTTTCACATACGGTTGTTTTGTTAACAAGTATTATTGGTAGTATTTTCTTTATTAATCTGGCACTTCTTCCTTTTCATAAAAACAATAGTGCAGCATATATAATCATTAACATACTTTCTATTATGCTCATCCACTTGCACATGTATTATACAGGCGGTATTAGAGCATCCGCTTCCTATTACATGGCGCCTATTACTCTTATGGGCTTTATGCTATTAGGCAACAAAACTGGCAGGATATTATTTTCATTAGTAGCATTAAACGTAGTATATTTCTATTGCATTACTGAATACACCAAGTGGGTTAACTATGATTTAATTGGTGATACACCGCACCTTATAAATATTGATTTTTTGGTTACCGGCCTTTTTGCCTTTTTTATAATTGCCTCCCAAGTTAATTACCTTGAAAGCGGAAAAAATATTGTGATTGAAAGAATTACGGAACAACGTAATGAGCTTCGTTCAAAGAATAAGGAACTACGCAAATTATCCATTGTGGCCAGTAAAGCGGAAAACGCAATTATTATTACTGATAAAAATGGAATTGCAGAATGGGTTAACGATGGGTTTGTGCGTTTAACCGGTTATAGTTCAGAAGAGATTACAGGTAAGAATCCTTTAGAAGCTTTGAGCGGTAAGAACTCAGATCAAAGTGTACTGCAAGAGCTTAAAAGCGCAATTGTAAAACGACAATCATTTGTTGGTGAACTTTTAAAGTATCATAAAGACGGCAGCAAATTCTGGACGCAAGTAACCATGACTCCTATTGTGGAGGAAGAAAACAATGAAACAAAATTTATTTTCATCGAAAGCAATATTACTATTCGTAAAATAGCGGAAGAAAAGATGAAAGAATATTTGGCGAACCTTGAAAAGAGCCATGCTGAACTTGATAAATTCGCTTATGTTGTTTCGCATGATTTAAAAGCCCCCTTGCGTGCGATTGGAAATTTAACCGGTTGGATTGAAGAGGATATGGGCGACAAGCTGCAAGACGATATAAAAGGCCATTTCAATACCATTAAAGGTAGAGTAGTTCGCATGGAAGGATTGATAGACGGAATACTTGATTATACAAAAGCTGCCAAGGATGGTGGAAAATTGGAATCATTTAAGGCAGACGAGTTATTGCGTGATACAATAGAACTAATTGGAGC
>JANNXV010000023.1:0-2298 GCA_031409815.1 Bacteroidota bacterium | reverse complement strand
TGAGCGTAAACAAATGGATAAGTAGAAATGCAAAAAAGTAATATTAGAAGTATCCGGGTTCTCATAAATTAATAAAACGCTAAAAATGTGCTGTTATTTTTAACATACCAGTCATTCACGTAATTCGATTTCAAACAATATCAGAAAACAGGGAAATTGGTGCGGCCAGTTCTAATCTTGTAATGTAAACTTAGCACAGCAAACATATAAGCATCTCTATCTCCCGGGTCACCACGTTGTTCACCAGCCAAAGCTTGTCCATCTTTATTAATCGAAGGATCGGCTAAAAGTGCTGCTTCTGAGCCATAGGTTGCCTTAATGGCTCCATTGTCGTAATAAGTTTTACTTACATCATCAATATAGTCAGTAAAAGTTTTACGAATGCCATATTCAAAACCAACGCCCCATCTTCTGTTAAAGAAATAACGGAACCCTAAACCTACTGGAATACAAATCTGAGTGCGCGAATATTTTTCACGAGCAGGTGAAATACCTTGACCCTCAGTACCTAGAGGTTGTAAATCATACCATTTACCGTTAAGCTCACCTTTTGGATTAAAATGGAAAACACCCACTCCTGCAAACGCATAAAGTGATGCTTCATAAGAAGGAGTTCGTCTCATTCCACGAAGTTTATATAACCCTCCTTCTCTTTGTGTTAATATCGATGCTTCAAAATTTACATTCAATTCATAAATGTTTGATTTAAAATTGAGGTTTCGATTATTTCTGAACTCTTCCTTGGTAAGTTTATCATCTCCTGCAACAGTAGCAAAGGTGCCATGCATATGTGCCGCTAAAAACGGAGTGATTTTATATCGAAGCCCAGCTGATAGAACAGGTCCGGTTTTCGAAAATTCGAGATCTTTAAGACCATTTGTACCGATTTGGTCGGCACCTCCTAACTCGCCCAAAAAATTGCTGGCGCCAATGCCAACCATATATTCCCATCTATAAGCTTTCCATCTTGCTCTTACACGCTGTGCATTAACAATTTGTGGAAGTGTTAACAGGGTGATAAGAGCTATTATGTATGTTTTTTTCATAATGGTTTTTAATATCTGCCTTGCACAAAAATATGTATTTAACTGAATTAATTGAACGCTAATATAAGAACTTAATTTCTGCTATCAAGTCCCCACTTTAATTTATTTCTTAAAGTACTTAAAAAATTATCGTTTCCAATACGCACAAGGTTCATTGTAAAGTCTTCTTTTCTTACGGCCAGTTGCAGACTTGAGTCTATGGTTACTGAGCGCGAGTCGAGAGAGGCCAAAAAGTATTGACTTCGGCCTTGTACCTCTAGAGAAATTACCAGTTTATCACTTACAACTATTGGTCGAACGTTGAGATTGTGAGGAGCAATAGGTGTAATTACAAAATTATCTGAATGTGGAACAATAATGGGGCCTCCACAACTTAATGAATAGCCGGTTGATCCGGTAGGAGTAGCAATGATGAGCCCATCAGCCCAATAGGAATTTAGATATTCGCCATTTAGATAGGTGTTAATTATGATCATTGATGAGCTGTCCTTTTTATGGATTGTTAGTTCATTTAAAGCATAATTTACCTCTCCAAACAAACTATGACTTGATTCAAGCCGTAATAAGGTACGTTTATCTAAAGTAAAATGGCCACGCACCAAACTATCTATTGATGAACTGATTTCTGATTGCGAAATACTTGCAAGAAATCCAAGTCGGCCTGTATTAATACCTACTACCGGAATGCCTGAATTTTGAACCAGTGCAAGCGTATCCAATATGGTTCCATCTCCACCAATACTAAATAGAAAATCAATTTTGTTTCTTATCTCAGCTCCAGAACTAAAAACCTCAATGGTAGAAATATTGTTATTAAAAGATTTAACCTGATTAAAAAATGGCTGATAAATAATGATTTCAACTTCGTGCTTTTGAAGTTCTGTTATTAAACTGTTGACGAATGGAAATAATTCGGGGCTTACTTGCCTTGCATACAATGCAATTTTCATCTGTTGAATTTAGTTGTTAATTAGCTGTAAAAATAGGCTTTAAATAGGTGCAGCAAAATGGAGAAAAAAACCACGTTCGCCCATTTTATTGATACTGTAATCTACTCGTAGTACTATGTCGTAGTAAGTCAAGTAATCTAAACTAATGCCATAACTGTATTGCCATTTGTTGCAAAGGGGATCGTTGGCTTCAAACTGCCGATCGCGAACAAAGCCTGCATCAAAAAATGCATTTGCAAAAAAAGTATTGGGCATGCGGTTAAATTTCGCACTGCTTAAAAAGCTTACATCAATTATTTTAG
>JANNXV010000022.1:0-17904 GCA_031409815.1 Bacteroidota bacterium | reverse complement strand
CAGCACATCAGCACATCAGCACATCAGCACATCAACAAATCAAATAAATGACAGACATATCACAACTTATTCAATCTTCGATTGACACAAAGAAAAAATTATTGGAGAATAAAGAGATGCTCCATACCATTACTAAGGTAGCAGAAATAACAGCCAATGCCTTACACCAAGGCAAAAAAGCCTTGTTCTGTGGAAATGGTGGAAGCGCAGCTGATGCGCAACATATCGCTGCTGAATTATCAGGTCGTTTTTATACTGACCGTGATCCATTGTATGCAGAAGCACTGCATGTAAACACATCTTTTCTAACTGCTGTTGCCAATGACTATTCTTACGATGTCGTTTACTCTCGTATGTTAAAAGGTTGTGGAAGAAAGGGAGATATTTTATTTGCAATTTCCACTTCAGGCAATTCAAAAAATATAGTGAACGCCATTGAAGAAGCAAAAAAGCAAGGTATGATTACCATTGGTATGACAGGCGAAAGTGGAGGCAAAATGCGCGATATGTGCGACTACATGTTACGAGTTCCTTCTAACGACACACCTCGCATTCAAGAATCACACATATTAATCGGTCATATCATTTGCCAGTTGATCGAAGAGCAATTGTTTAGCAAGTAATTTATGCTTAGCGAGTGCATCATTTTAGCTGGCGGCTTAGGAACTCGCTTAAAATCGGTGGTTAATGATGTTCCAAAAGTTCTGGCTGATATTAACGGAAAACCATTTTTGCATTACATCATTGAAAAATTAAGCACTCAAAAAGTTGCGCATTTGATACTTTCCGTTGGATACAAGCACGAAATGATAGAAGCTTTTTGTAAGCAGCAGCACCCTAATCTAAAAATAAGCTATGCTTTAGAAGAAGAACCGTTGGGCACCGGTGGTGGAATTGCATTGGCATTGCAACAAGCACAATCAGAAAACATTTTGATTATTAATGGCGACACTTTCTTTCATATTAATTATGATCAACTGTGGCAATTACATAAAACACATCAATCTTCCTTTTCGGTAGCATTAAAACCGATGAAAAATTTTGATCGTTACGGAAGTGTAATCATAGATGAGAAAAATCGCATTAAAGGTTTTAAAGAAAAACAATATCAAGCAGAGGGAACCATCAACGCTGGTGTCTATCTGCTCAACAAAAAAGATTTTCAAAAATTGAGTTTCCCACAGAAGTTCTCTTTCGAAAAAGATTTTATGGAAATGTATTTTAAAGACTTTGGTATGTATGGATTCTCATTCGACAATTATTTCATTGACATCGGTATTCCTGAAGATTATTATAAAGCACAACAGGATTTTAAGACTATTTTTTCCCAATGAAATACGGTAAAGGCTGGACACTTTTTTTAGATCGTGATGGGGTAATTAACAAAGAACTACCAGCTGATTATGTTAAAAACTGGGGTGAATTTATTTGGGAACCTGACAGCAAAGCAGCCATTGCTAAACTGACTATGCTTTTTGATAAGATTTTTATTATTACCAACCAACGCGGAGTTGGAATTGGTGTGATGAGTGAGAATGATTTAGCGGATGTTCATTCTACTATGCTGAAAGAAATAAACGCTATATTAGGACGAATAGAAAAAATATATTACTGCACTGATGTAGACCGCAACAGTTACAATCGCAAACCAAAACCTGGCATGGGCTTACAAGCCAAAGCTGATTATCCTGAAATTGATTTCAGTAAAACGGTGATGGTTGGAAACACTTTGCATGATATGGAGTTTGGAAGAGCATTAGGAACGCATACTGTTTTTATTGATGAGAAAAAAAAATACAACGGAAATAAAACAGAGGTAATGGATGAGATTTTTGATTCGCTTTTTGACTATGCCAGCCGCTTAAAAATTTAAACTGCTATTCCGAATCTAATCCAGCATCATACTAATTTAATTAATCTATATAAGATTATTGCGACAAGTAACTAAGTACCCTACTCTTCCAACATATCAATCTTTTCTAACAACTCTTCAAAATCCTCTTCACCAGAAAAGTCTTTCTTGATTTGCTGAATTAAAGTCTGCGCAATTTTTAATTCTGTATTTCTCACTTCAAGATAGCGTTCTTCGGAAATCTTATTGTGTTTTAACGCCATTAATTTAAAATCATCAGCTATTTCGGTTAAAAAGCTTCTGCAAACTATTTCCATCAAAGTATAAAACAAATACACTTCATTTCTCGATAATTCAATTCTTGAATTAATCTCTGTTTGCTCAATTTTTAACGCAAACTCAGCCACTTCGCTACGTTCAATAATTTCCAACATATCAGCTCTGCGCGTTAAATCATATTTATCCTGATAAAAAATAAATTGAAACGATGCCGCAATTGACTTGATGAATAATTTTAATTCAGCGCTAACTGAAATCTCGATATGATTGGGTCTTTTTGTTGTTTCCACAAATAAATAAATTGAGAGGCAAAAATAGCAACAATGATTTATTAATGAAATCACAGTATTATAGGTATTTAAACATTCTATAAGTTGATAAAAACTGAATGTTTGCTTTTATTAGGGCCAGTAACTATTTACTTTTGTAGTAAGCGTAATATTATTGCAGAGCTGATCGAATAAAAGCAACATCATTGCATTATTTACGTATATAATTAATTAACGTTCATCTATGAAATTGAGTAATATAGCATTTAAAATTTTTCTTATAATCGAAGTTTGCATTTCAACAAGTTGCGGCAGGGTTCAAAAAGCAGAAGCTCAACAACCTCCTTTGCTAGATGACGGGATAACAATTAGTAAAATTGTAGTTGCTCATAATCAAACTCAAAAAATGGAGTTTGTAAACAATTCTTCATTTTACAAGGAAGGATGGGATACATTAGCTCAACCAGTATTTTGGAAACAAATAATCTGTCTTTCACCTGATTCGTGTATTATTAATGTTGCCTCCACTCGCAAACCACTTTTAACTTCCAATTACAAACAATGGACAGTTCAATCAGAACCAGAAAAAACCTATTTTAAAAAGAATGTTTGTGTTGACAACTGCATTGACGAAAATTCAGTGCTTTATGTGACTGCGGGAAAGAAAGAATTCTACGAGCACCGCAAAACTATACCCACCATAGCAAAAGCCGTAAAAGCATTTATGGAATATGGGGTTGATCCTTGGTATGCGCAAACTATTTTATTAATTGAAAGTCCTGGAAAGGCAACTCAAAAATCGTCTGCCGGAGCCAATGGACCATTTCAATTAATGAAAAGTGTAGCAGTAAAGTATGGTTTGAAGGTCAATAAAAATGTTGACGAACGTTCGGACCTTAACCGCTCAGCTTATGCAGCATCCAAATTAATTGGCACTATCTGTATACCTAAGGTAAAACAGATGCTTGATACACGAAACATTTCTTACAAGGAAACAGACACCTGGTTTCGATTATTAGTGTTGCACGCTTACCATGCAGGAGCTGGTAATGTAAATTGCGCTATCACTATGTTAAATCCAACCAAAGGTGGCAAGCAAATTATTTTGGATTTATGGAAAACAGAATGCCGTGGATTTAAAAATGAATCTCAAAATTATTCTCAGATTGCTTTAGCATCCATATTTACTTTTGAAGATATTTTAAAGAAAGACGGAGATAGCTTATTTCTAGTGCAAGGCGATCACAAATACACAAACTATAAATCGCAGCATTTACAAGGCATGCAAGCTGTAAATCAGCTGATCGATTGTATGCATGCCTACGAAGAAGATCTCATCGATGGCACCATTCCTGTTGAATATTTTATGAACCGAGTAACCCAATTACGTAACGAAGTTATAGCTATCAATAAAAAGGCAAATCCTAAAAACCCTCAACCGGACATGTTTCCGGGCGATGCAAACCGCTATATTAAACTAAGCGATATTTTAATTCGCAAACGAAAAGTAGAAGATGCTGTAAAGATTTTAAAGTTTAATTACGATAACTATCCGGAATCGGCAGAAGCAGCAGATAGCCTTAGCAGAGCCTATAGAATTTCGGGAAATCAAACAATGGCTAATAAATATGCTTCTCGTTCCGCAATTTTGGAGAAACAATAACTTACTATTTCTAATTAATTAATTTTAATTATGTTTACAATCTAAACTCATTTTTAATTAATCATATAAAAAAAAATCATGGCTTTATTATCAGAATTTAAAGAATTTGTTTCAAAAGGAAACGTAGTCGATTTGGCAGTCGGTGTTGTTATTGGTGCTGCATTCGGCAAAATAATTGACTCCTTAGTAAATGACATTTTAATGCCTCCTATTGGATTAGTGATTGGAGGAGTTAATTTTTCCGACCTCAAAATGGAAATTAAAGGCGCATCAGTTGATGCTGCAGGAAAAGCGATAGCAGCAGTTACTATTAATTATGGTGCTTTTATACAGCACGGTATTGTGTTTATAATTGTTGCAATGGCGGTATTTATGGCGGTAGTAAAACCAATGAATGTTTTGAAACGTAAGCAAGAAGCCCCTGCTCCTTCAGGTCCTGCTCCACTAACTGCAGATCAGCAATTACTTTCTGAGATCAGGGATTTATTAAAAAAATAAAATCCATTTTCAAGTAAAACAAAAGGTGAACCAATTGTTCGCCTTTTGTTTTTTTCAAGACATTAAATTTCATATGCGGCTTACTTTTAAAGTTTACTAAAGACAAGTGGTAAATATTAAACTGTTCTTACAAATCCCCAAGATCGCAACTGAATAAACTGAATGAGGTTATATACTTTTGCTTACTAATTATTTACCGCAATTTTGAAACTAGTATCAAAAATTAATGTCTTAAATAAGCATTCCATTGCTATTACTTTATGCTGTTTACTATTAACCACAAATTTAAGAGCCCAATATAATCAGCTTTGGATACCCGATACATTATCAGGCACCCAATTTAATCTAACCTTACAAGACACCTTTAAACAATTTTTACCCGGTCAACAAACCATTACAGAAGGAATAAACGGAAACTGGTGGGGCCCTACCCTATTTTTCAACAAAGGTGATACCGTACATATTAATGTAATTAATCAATTACAGGATTCTTCCACCATACATTGGCATGGAATGCATCTTCCCGCAGTAATGGATGGCGGGCCACATCAACCTATTCCATCAATGACTATTTGGTCGCCATACTATAAAGTAATGAATAATGCTGCTACCTACTGGTATCATCCACATTTGCATATGATGACCGAGGAACAAGTTATTCGAGGATTGGGCGGATTAATAATTGTGAGAGACAGCGTTGAATCGATGTTAAACCTGCCAAGGACTTATGGCATTGATGATATTCCATTAGTTTTAAGTGACCGAAGATTTGACACCACATTTGCTAATCAGAATCAATTATCCATGGAACATTTGGGCGACACAATGATGGTTAATGGTACACTTTTTCCTGAGTACAATGTACCTGCACAAGTTGTTAGATTCCGAATATTAAATGGAGCTATGGAGCGTGCCTATAAATTTGGTTTTAGTGATAGTACTGCATTTAGTGTTATTTCAACTGACGGAGGTTTGCTTAATACTCCAATATCTATCAACACTAAAAGATTTATTATTTCGCCCGGTGAACGAGTTGAAATATTGGTAAACTTAAATGGAAGGCAAGGCCAATCATTAGACTTAATGGCATTTAACAGTACATTGCCACCTGATTACCCTGGAGCATCGGCAGGTATTGGACCTCAATTTAATTTACTAGGTGGTCGCGACTTTTTAATACTACATTTAACTATAGGCGCTCAAACTTTAAATCCTTGTGTGACAATTCCGGGCTCATTAACAACCAATACCTTTTGGTCAGCAGCCAGTGCTACTAATACAAGGCATATTGTGTTTAGCGATCCGCCTGATTCGCTATGCGATCCAAATCATTTTGGCTGCGGTTGGTTTGATAGTACCTTTTTTGATATCAATACCATTAATTACTATATCAATCGCAACGCAATCGAAATTTGGGAACTTGAAAATAAGTCAGGTTATTTTTCACATCCCTTTCATATGCACGATGTTCAATTTTATATTTTGGACAGAAATGGCTCGCTACCGCCTACCTATGAGCGCGGTTGGAAAGATGTTGTAATGGTTCGAAAAAACACAACAGTAAGAGTGATTGCAAAATTCCAAGACTATGCCGATAGCTTGAACCCATATATGTATCACTGCCATACTTTGTTTCATGAAGATGCTGGAATGATGGGACAATTTGTGGTTGTTGATCCTTCAATTGGAATTAGTGAAGAAGTTAATGGCATAAAGAAATTAATGAACATATTTCCCAATCCAGCAAACGATGAAGTTAATGTTAGCCTTGGAATAGATTATTTATCAATAAAAAATAACATTTTAATTCAGAATTTAATGGGCGTGACCCTTTTCGAATTAAACAATGTCCCGATTGAAATTAAAATTAAAACTACAAATATTCCAAATGGAATTTACTTTATTAAAAGCTTTAACGAAACTAATTCAATTACTAAAAAACTAATAATTCAGCATTAAGCAATTGCCTTATTTAATGTTTAATAAATAACCAAGATCCGATTTTTCCCATTCATCACTTGATCGGCTATAGATTTCTTGCAAAAAATTTTTATCTGAATTGCTACCAAACTTTAAAACCAATTCGCGTGCAATACTTACTACATAATATTCTGTTAAAGCATAAAACGCAATACTACGAATGCTATTCATTAACTCTTCTGAAACCTTAGCATTATGTTGTCGTAACCATTTGAGAACAATATAAATTTGATGAGGATACACATTTTCATTTGAACTGATAAACCGAGCTAATGAATGATCAATATTAATTTGATACCTTTCATAATGTTGAAGTACTGGAAAAGTATCTACAGGTGATTTTATTAACTGATCATAACAAGCATTAATTCCAGTTCTTTCCTCCATTAAATAATAGAATCTAGTCAATCTTTTAAAAAATCTTTTAAATGCACCTTTAACCTTATTAAAACTGCCTTCTTCCAACATTATCACTCTTCGAAACTTAGCGACAGTTAAAATATAAGTTTTATTGCTATTTGGAAAAAGTCCTCTGTTATAAAGTAAATGAGACAGGTCCATCAATTTGTTTCTGGCCTCTGAAAATGTTTTGCAATAAATTTCGATATTATCTGATTCACGAACAAACCGATAATTATTAGCACGCATGTTTATATCAATCCTACTAAGGTAAAATTCTCCCAGCATATCGGTACTCCAAAAAATTTGAGGAATACCCTTTTGTGTTAAAATAGACCAAATCGAAAGTGCCTCCTTCAATCTTGACAAAGTACTTGTTTGTGCACCAAACTGTTCAAGTTCGCTGATAAGAATATTCTGATCAATATTTGGGCAAAAAGCGGTGATGTCGGTATGAACAACAAAATTAACGTCATTACCCAAGCAATCAATTCTTCTATTTCTTACAGATTTGTTTTGACGAAATATTTTTTCTGACCAATTGCTATCTGTTGGATACGATTTTAATGCTTCATCTGAATCCACAAAACCTTTTGCAAATATTCCTTTATAAATTGCCGGAAAACAATCCATTACCAAAAGTGTATAATAGAGCTGATCTTCGAGCGAAAAATTAAAAAAATGTCTAATGAGTCCATTACCCTTAGGAGCACTATAAAATTTTGCATTTGAAACAATATAATTACCTGAAACAAACCGCCTTTGAACAGTATCAAACCATTCGCTATCTCTTAGTAAAAGTCTGTGATTTTCAACAGGGAAATCAATTGTAACTTCTGCATTACGCTGTCTGAAAGCGTACATTATTTCACATGCCAGCTTAATTTTCGCTTTAGAAAATATTTGTTGCTCCATTTCCATTAATGTGGCTTGCTCTTAGAAGATGGATACAATAAGGTATCAATGCTGTGTTTTCCAGGGCCAATTATAAGTAGAAAAATAAAAACAAATAATAATTCTATTGCATGAGATGCAGTACTAAAACTATCTCCGGACGCAATGTGTTTAATAGAGGCAACACTCATATTAGTTATTAGCAGTAAACAGGCAGGCCTGAACCAAAGGCCCAAAACTAGCAAAATACCTCCTCCAAACTCAGCTATGGCAGACATAAAACCCCAAAACATTGGAAAAGAATAAATTCCATAATTCGCCATACTCTGTCCTAAGCGAACCCATCCTGCGGGGCCATTCATCATTTTTGGATAACCATGAATTATAAATAAAACGCCAATAGCTATTCGAAAAACTAATAACGCCAATTGAAGTGTTTGCTGCTGCTGATTCACGAAAATTTCAGAAAAATATTTGCCTCCAAAAACAAATAATGTGAAGACCAATAGTAAAGGAATCCACATACCATTTGATAATATCCAATTTACTTTGATAGCAGATTTCTGTAGAAAGGTTTGATTGAAATTTATTTTTTTCCAATCATAAAAATTTTTAATTCCAGTTGACAATTGTAATGAGTAGTCAAGAGATGTGGTTCCCTTTATGGAGGTTTCTCCTGACCGAATGTTTTTCTTAAACCAGTTCATTCGTTCCGATTCACTCATATTATCATCAGGGTTTGGGTCCATTAATAATGGATAAGAAGCCGTGCTATGACAAGAAACACAAGATGAGTTAGGATTATCCACTGGGCCGTTTAATCTGCCTGCCCAACCTAATTTTAATCTGTTCTTTACTTGAGGATTAATATATGTTTCGTGCAACCCAGAGGTTTTTACATTAATCGGATTTATACCTGCATCATTTCCCCATGAAATACCAACCGGAAGCATTCTTTTCCATGGATTTTCATTTGCAATGGCTGCATCATAAATCAAGGTGCCAAAAACCCAACCTGACCCATCATTTGCTCGTTGATCTCTCACCACCACATCTAATTGCAATAGTCTTAGTTTTTTAACGACTCTCTTTTTTGTTTCGCTCACATGACTATAAACATATACCTCTCGTTCAGGGGAACCGCGCAAATAAGGAACGGTACTCGAATCAGCATCGGTATAAAGTAATTTTGCAGAAACAGATCCATATGGAAAATGTGCTGCCGCAGGGTTAGGATGTTGCGGATCTTGCCACACTTGACCAATTATATAACCTGCAGCAGGATTATACATGCCAATGGCCCAATTCTGCACACTGTTATATTGCAATTCATGCAACTCGTGTGGATGCGAATCTCGCTCACGTGTTAAACCACTCACACATTCTCTCCTGCCGGTTACAACATTATCGGGCCGGTCGTTCCAATGCATCCATGGTGCATGGTACCATTTCCTGACTGTATTGTTTTGAGGCACCCAATCACAATCAATATTTCCATCTAGCACATATTGATAAACACATTGCAGGTATTCTAAGGGATGTGTTTTGAAATCAATCTTCAACCACGGCTGTGGCTCCGCTACCGGTGGCGTGGATGGATAATTTTGACTGAGTTTGAAAAATCTGCCTGTATAACCAGCCGGTGGGGTATCATACGTATCGGGGAAAACCTGTGAAAAAGTTGTTGATGTATTAAAGATTAAAAGAATTAGTAGACCTGTTCGCAAAAACAATGATTTTTTCAAAAACGAAACAGATAATTTGAACATTCAGTAATTGATAAACATGTTCCTTATTGGATCATAATTAATTTTAAAAGATGATAAAATAGTTTCAATTAAAATAAATATGCTTGATAAATCAATCGAACAACTGATGATAACTATAGTTAAACTAGGCTTTAACTTATTGCTTGCTTAACCACCTGCTTCTTCATCCATTCAGTAGTAACAGAACCCGGGCGTTCAATTGGCACATTCAAAGCACGATCCCAAAGCAAACTGGTAAGTACTCCAATGGCACGTGATACACCGAAAAGAACTGTGTAAAAATCATATTCCACCAAACCATAATGAATTAAAAGTACCCCACTATGAGCATCTACATTAGGCCATGGGTTTTTAATTTTTCCTGTGGAGATAAGTATATCGGGAGCTACTTCATATAGCAATTGTACAATTTTGAAAAGTTCGTCATCAGCCAAATGTGTTTTCGCAAATTCCATTTGCGCAATGTATCGAGGATCTGTTTTACGCAAAACGGCATGACCATAACCTGGAATTACACGTCCTTCCTTTAAAGTTTTATGAATGTAATCGGTCATTTGTTCGCGAGTTGGAATACCGCCTCCAAAATAATCCTGCATTTCATAAATCCACCTTACTACTTCTTGATTTGCTAGTCCATGTAACGGACCTGCCAGCCCATTCATACCTGCAGAAAGTGAATAATAAGCATCTGAAAGTGCTGAACCTACCAAATGTGTTGCATGAGCTGAAACATTGCCTCCCTCATGGTCAACATGAATAAACAGGTACAAACGCATAAGGCTCATCATTCCGTCATCATCAAAACCAAGCATATGGGCAAAGTTTGCGCCCCAATCAAGTTTTGGATCCGGCTCAATATGAACGCCTTCTTTGTATGTTTTACGATAGATATAAGCTGCGAGTCGTGGCAAACGAGCTATCAGATTCATTATGTCTTCGTAGGTCGGATCCCAATATTGTTTTTTACTTAGTCCTTTACGGTAAGCTGATGCAAACACACTTTCGGTTTGCATAGCTAAAATACCCATACTAAGTTGGGTCATAGGATGAGTAGCTTTAGGCAAAGCATCAATCATATCAAACACATGCTTTGGCACATGGCTTCTGCGAGCCCATTGGTTACTAACATCCCGAGCATCATCTTCGGTTGGCAATTCTCCGGTAAGCAGTAAATAAAAAATTCCTTCAGGTAAATTCTCTCCTCCTTTTCCACGCGGAAGCTTTTCCCTTAATTCAGGTATTGAGTAACCACGAAATCGAATTCCTTCTTCAGGATCGAGTTTACTGGTTTCGGTTACCATACCAATCATTCCCTTCATTCCGCCATACACTTGTTCAATGGTATATTGACCTAGCACATGATTTCCATGTTCTTTAATAAGTTGTTTTATTTCTTCTGCAAGAGGCAATGCCTTTTCTGCAAATTTTTGTTTAAGACGATCCATTTTTTGTTGTTAAAAAATTAAATATTGTAAAAGGTGCTGCGAAGTTATTAATTTGTTTACTGCTGATAGTCTAAAATCTTAAAGCGTTTGAAACTTTATTTGTCGAAGCAAGATTTTGATGGGAATTATGCTTACCAATAACCCTCGAAACTTCCTTCCCTAACGACTTTTTAGTTCGTTTATCATTTAGATCCAACTGTAGTACCAAAATGATTAATGTCATCACAAAAGCTGCGATAATCAGAATCCATGCAATAGTTTCCATGGTTTTTCTAGCCTTTTTCTTAGGGCTGCTTCTTTTTTTAATACGAATGCGCCTGCGGACTTTAATTCGCCTTCTTTTACGTCCATGATGGTCTGTATCCAAATGCTCTTCTTCTGAAACGCCTTCCGTTAAGTCTTCAGGTTCATCGGTAGTATCTTCTTTTGGGGACATATCCATTAAAATTATTACTAACGAATGTATAAAAATTTGCGGCCATTAAAAATGGCAGAATCTCCAAGTTCTTCCTCAATTCTTAACAACTGATTGTATTTTGCAATCCTATCTGAACGGGAAAGCGAACCAGTTTTTATTTGTCCTGTATTTAAGGCCACTGCTAAGTCAGCTATTGTTGAATCTTCGGTTTCACCGGAACGATGGCTCATTACAGCAGTATAAGAATTTTCTTTAGCCAATGTAACGGCATTAATTGTTTCGGTTAACGATCCAATTTGGTTTACTTTTACTAGGATAGAATTGGCTATTTTTTCATCAATTCCTTTCTGCAAGCGAGTAACATTAGTCACAAACAAATCATCACCTACTAACTGTATTTTATCCCCCAATACATTTGTTAATTCAGCCCATCCCTTCCAATCATCTTCTGCTAAACCATCTTCAATTGAAATTATCGGATACTTATCGCACCATTCCTTCCAAAATGCAACCATTTGAGAAGATGTAAGTTTATCTCCGGTAGATTTCTTCAAAATATACATTCCGGTCTTCTCGTCATAAAACTCTGTAGTAGCTGCGTCCATAGCAATAAACACATCCTTGCCCGGTGAATAACCTGCTTTTTCAATCGCTTCAATTACAATCTGTATACCTTCCTCATTTGATTTAAGGTTCGGAGCAAATCCGCCTTCATCACCCACATTAGTGCTCATACCCTTGGACTTAAGTACGCTTTTTAAAGTGTGAAAAATTTCTGCTCCCATTCTTAATGATTCAGCAAAAGAATCTGCACCAGTAGGCATAATCATAAATTCTTGAAAATCGATACTATTATCAGCATGAGAACCTCCATTCAGGATATTCATCATAGGCAATGGTAGAGTGTTTGCATTTACACCTCCCACATATCTAAATAATGGTATTCCGGCATGAATAGCTGCTGCCTTTGCTACTGCTAACGAAACACCTAAAATTGCATTCGCGCCAAGATTGGCCTTATTCTCTGTGCCATCAAGCTTAATCATCAAATTATCAATTGCTGCTTGCTCAAAAACGGAATGACCTTGCAACTCATCAGAAATTACACTGTTTACATTATTTACCGCTTTAGTAACTCCTTTGCCCAAATATCGCTTTTTATCATTGTCACGAAGCTCAACGGCCTCGTGTTTACCTGTAGAAGCACCTGATGGAACTGCTGCTCGTCCAATAACTCCTGCTTGTGTAATAACTTCTACTTCAATGGTCGGGTTGCCACGAGAATCTAGAATTTCACGGGCATTAATATCTGCTATATAGCTCATAAGGTTAATTTAATCTGATGCGAAATTAATGCAAATGAGGTTTAATACTTGGATTTCAAACTTGAAAGTTCTTGGATGCCTAAAATAGGCCTGACTAATAATTAAGTAGAATTTCATCTTTTGCACCGTATATTTGTTGCGTGAAAAAGCGTAATTTCCTTAAAAACACTCTTTCCTATTTATTAGCTTTAACTGTTTTTATCTCATCAACAGGTTTTGTGAGTATAAAGCATTTCTGCAACATGCCAGGCAAAGTAGATAGGCAACATGCTTCATGTACTTGTAAAATTGATTGTGGTGATGATGTAAATGACAACTGTGTTTCCGCATCGGCTTGTTGTGTTGAAAAAACGCACTATTTTATTAATGCCGTTGCTCCATTAGGATCAAATACAGTAAAAATAGTTTACCCGTTTTCAATATTAGAAACACCAATTTTAATTTTTTCGATTTTTTCAGATAATGTAAATAAAACCTATTTATTTTCTGACACTTCTCCTCCATTAATTAGTGGAAGAATTTTATTACTTCAAAAAAGCTCATTGTTGATTTAAGATTTCTGTTTTTGTGTTATGCCGCTTGTAAAAATGATTACAAATTATTAAGGTGTAATAATTGACTTTACGAAATTTTAATTTACAATCTGCAATCAGAATGATAAAAAAAATCTTATTAATAACTATAATTTTTACCGCAAGGTTTTCATTTGGACAAACTGTAAAAGGTCGTGTATTTGAAATCGTTGACAAAAAAGAATCACCCGTAATTGGTGCCAGTTTACATTGGTCAGGCACTTCAATTGGGACAGTTACTGACAACAATGGACAATTTGAATTAAACGTTATAGATAGTGTTAAACGAATTCTTGTAGTGCAATATGTGGGCTACGAACCTGACACTATGCATGCACACGACCCAACGAAGTTTATTCAAATAGAATTAAAACAATCACGAACGCTTAAAGTAGTTAATGTTAAAAGTAAACGCGATGCCACTATTATTTCCACTATACAGCCTCGCAATACAGAGTTGATTACTTCAGGTGAGTTATTAAAAGCAGCCTGTTGCAATTTGTCGGAAAGCTTTGAAACAAATCCTTCGATTGATGTAAATTATACGGATGCTGTAACGGGCGCAAAAGAAATTCAGATGCTGGGTTTGTCAGGAATATACACCCAGTTTTTGGCTGAGAACATTCCTACATTGCGTGGTTTGGGTTCCATTTATGGACTTACTTACGTTCCCGGTCCCTGGATGGAGTCGATACAGATAAGCAAAGGAGCAGGATCAGTTGCCAACGGCTATGAAGCAACAACCGGACAAATAAATATTGAGTTTAAAAAACCGGAAGAATCGAAAGAGAAAATGTTTATTAACCTCTTTGGCGATAGCTATGGTAGAATAGAAGCAAATACCATCAACACTTTTAAACTTAACAAAAAATGGAGCTATATGTTAATGCTTCATGGTGATTATTCTGGAGTTAAAAACGATCGCAATGATGATAGTTTTCTTGATTTACCGTTATCCAAACAATTAAATATTTACAACCGATTCCGCTATCATAGTGGAAGTAAATTAGAAGGCCAAGCAGGTGTAAAAGCCATTATTGAAGATCGAATTGGCGGACAAACAAATTTTGATGAAAGCAAGGACAAAGGTACCACTAATGCTTTCGGCATTGGCGTGAAAACAAGAAGGCTTGAGGCATACACAAAAACCGGTTTAATCTATCCTGCTAAACCCTATAAAAGTATGGGTTTGCAATTGTCGGCCACTTATCACGATCAGCAATCTTATTTTGGATTGAAAGAATACAACGGTACACAACAATCATTTTATGCAAATTACCTTTACATTACCATCATTAAAAACTCCAATCATAAAATAAAAATGGGGGCTGATTATAAATTCGATAATTATGATGAGACGTATAACCATACCCCTTTAAACAGGACCGAGCGAGTACCAGGAGTATATGCTGAATACAGCTATAATCACAAAGAAAAATTCGGTTTAATAGCGGGTTCCAGAGTTGACTACCACAATATCTGGCATTGGATTTATACACCACGCCTACATTTAAAATACAATTTTACTCCTGATTTTATTGTGCGCGTTTCCGGTGGAAAAGGATTTAGAACGCCCAATGTTTACGCTGACAATATAGGCATGATGGCAAGTTCAAAAGCGCTGGTAATCTTAGAAGCACCCAAACCTGAAATTGCATGGAATGCCGGAGCAAATTTTGCCTTACGATTTAAGTTATTTGAAAAGGAGGGTTCGTTGAGCGCTGATTATTATTACACCAACTTTGAAAACCAGTTAATTGTTGATCAATATAGCAATTCGAATGCTGTATTGTACTATAACCTGAGAGGCTCCTCCTATGCAAACAGTTTTCAAACCACATTAACAGTTGAGGTTTTAGAAGGATTGGCATTAAAACTTGCTTACAAACTTGATGATGTACACAGCAATTATATTATTGCCAAGTCTGTTGCAAAACCAATGGTTTCTCGTAACAAAGGATTGATTAATCTATCCTATGAAACACCCAGAAAAAAATGGAGGTTTGACGCAACAGCCCAGTTAGAAGGGGCTAAACCATTGCCACTTAAGAGTGGCGAGAATAACGAAACATTTGTGGAAGAATACTCCCCTACTTTCGTAATGTTAAATGCACAAGTTACCAAAATATTTAAGAAATGGGAACTTTATGGAGGTGCAGAAAACATCTTAGGCTACACACAAAAAAATCCAATAATTAGTGCTGATAATCCTTTCAGTAATGAGTTTGATGCCACCAATGTTTGGGGACCGGTTATTGCACAAAAATTTTATGTTGGCATGAGAATGTCTATAGAATAAATACTGTGTATCATGTCGAATAACAAAGTATAACAAATAAAACCTCTCAATAATTACATTTGCAAAATCAAATCAAAATGAAAAAAATTAAATTAACAATCCTTGCAGTGCTTGCTGCAACCATACACCTATTTGCGCAATCAGATACCATTAAAATCAAAACAAGCGCTGTCTGCGAAATGTGTAAAACAAAAATTGAGCACGATCTTAATTTTGAGAAAGGAATTAAATCTGCAATACTGGATGTGGAATCGAAAGAAGTAACCATTGTTTACAACACAAAAAAAACAACACCTGATAAATTACGCAAGGCAATCACATTAATAGGTTATGATGCCGATCAAATGCCTGCTGACGAAAAAGCATATAACAAACTACACGATTGTTGTAAAAAAGACGGACACAGTCACAACTAGGATATGTTGCGTATTTTTAGATTTGTTTACACTATCTATTGCATCATTCCATTTACAATTTCGTTTTTTCTATTTGTCCCCTGTTATTTTTTCATTTTTAATTTTTATTCGAAACAAAGGGCACCACATATTGCACATTCATTATCCCGATTTTGGGCATCACTTTTGTTCTTCTTTTTCTTTATTCGACTTAAAATTAAAAACAAAGAATTAATTGATCCGAATCAAACTTATGTGTTTGTGGCCAACCATCTTTCGTTTTTAGATATTCCCTTATATGCGAGAGCTTGTACAAACACCTTTCGATTTCTTTCCAAAGCTGAACTGGCAAAAATCCCATTGATGGGCTACGTTATCAAAAATTTATACATTACGGTTGACAGGGCTGATAAAAACGACCGATCTAAGAGTTTGGATAAAATGAAAGCTAGTTTAGATGAAGGTATTTCAGTATTTCTCGCTCCGGAAGGCACGCGCAATAAAACCAATGAACCTTTACTTGATTTCAGAGAAGGTGCCTTCAGACTGGCTATAAAAGCACAGATTCCGCTGGCTATTTTAACGATTAAAAACTCGTGTCAGCTGCTATCTCCTCATCGACCATTGGAAATGCGACCAGGAACTATTTATGCTGAGTGGAGCAAGCCCATTGAAACCATTAATTTATCGGAAGATGATTTGCAGCAATTAAAAGAAAAAACAAGGGAAACAATGCTTGCAGTTTTATCTAAAATTTAACATGCCCAACAAAATCAATCTGCGCTGTTTGTCAATTTCAATAAAACTAATTTATTTTGAATAGAATTTACTATTAGAAGTCCTACTTAATTTGATTTATTTACTAGAAGAACTTGAGATTTTTAAAACTTTTCAATACTTTGGAAATGTTTAATATTAGCCTATGATATACCGCGAAGCAACAACTGCTGACATAGATGCTTACATGATCGTAAGAATGTCGGTTAAAGAAAATGTGTTGAACAATCCAGCGCTGGTTACTTACGAAGACAATGTTGAATATCTCAATGTTCGTGGTAAAGGCTGGGTGTGTGAAACAGAAAATACAATTGTTGGTTTTGCCATTGCTGATTTAAAAGATCACAATATCTGGGCTTTGTTTGTACAACCGGAATACGAAGGAAAAGGAATTGGCAAACAACTACACAACCTAATGCTTGATTGGTATTTCACACATACTAAAGAAACTGTTTGGCTGGGCACCGCACCCAACACAAGAGCAGAAAAATTTTATACCAAATCAGGATGGACTAATGTTGGAGTGGTAAACAAAGGAGAAGTGAAATTTGAAATGAGTTATGATGAATGGCAATTATGGAAAGAAAGACAAATCTAAAATCATCTCATCACTAATTTCATCAGCACATTAGCACATCAAAAATCAGCACATTATTTCATCCCCGCTCCTGCATCTCGAACCACCTGGTTGTTTTTTCTTCCAGCTGCTTTTCAATTAATTGATATTCTGCTGACCATTTTGCTAATTGATCGTGCGCTGCGTCACCGGCATTCATCTTCTGCATCAAAGCTGCTTTCTTCGCTTCTAAAAACTGCATTTCCTTTTCCAACTCTTCTATTGCGCGCTGCTCTTTGTAACTGAGTTTATTGGATTTGGTTTTTGGTTCTTCAACGGGTTTTGCTTTAACAGCCTTTGGAGTCGCCTCTGCTTTTGATTCCTCAGCATATGTTTCGCGATAATCAGTATAGTTTCCGTGTATGTCTTTTATTTTTCCTTTGCCATCCAACACAAAAACATGATCAACTAACCGATCCATAAAATAACGATCGTGTGTTACCATCAATAAGCA